>CAYFQQ010000289.1:0-9865 GCA_964345265.1 uncultured Coxiellaceae bacterium | reverse complement strand
GAATGCGAGAATCCATTTAATTTGGGGCTCTTTGGATACCCGCCTTCGCGGGTATGACGTGAAATAGCACTTAAAATTGGTCAAAATTAGAATTGCTGGTGCTTAATTTCGACTTGCGGTTTTTCAGGAACAAAACTTATAGTTACTTTTTCATTTGGTGGTAGTACCCATGCTTTGTCCATTACTTCTATATTTAGAGGTTCGAGTTTTTCACTGGCCCATAGAAATTCTGCTTCATTTTTATGAATAGTTATTTCTAGATTATCTCCATGCCATTTTAATTTGAAACGAATCTCCTGCCAGTTTTTTGGTAACCATGGTCTGAAAATTAATTTACGATTTTTTATTCTAAGTCCGCTGAAACCAAAAACTATAGCTTGCCAGGTTCCGCCAGCTGCTGCCATGTGAATGCCGTCTTGAGTGCTGCCTTTGTGATCGTATAAATCTATACAGGATGAATATTCAAAATATTTTAAAGCTTTTTCTCTATTATGAGTCTCAATGGCCATAATGGCATGAATAGAAGTGCTAAGTGATGAAGCATGCATAGTTTTCGGTTCATAATAATCGAAGTTGATTTTTTTAATTTCGTCACTAAATTCATCACTGAGAATATATAACAGTGTTACTACGTCTGCTTGTTTAACTAACATAGTTTCACCGCAGTTGAAATCACCATATCCTTCTGGATATATGGGCATGCCTTTGTCATCCCACTCGGTAATAGATACATCACGCAACTGAAAGTAATTTTCGAATTCTTCAAATAATTTTGTTTCTGCGTTATATAGGATACGAATCTTTTTTGCTGTAGTTGCCCAAGTATCAATTTCTCCATTGCTGATATTTAAAGACTGATTTATTATTTTAAATGTATCTCTATGTTGGGTTCGTAACCAATGAAACAGTTCTACTGCTTTTTGTAAATTCCATTTTGCCATCCAATTAGTAAATGCATTATTTTTTATATGTTCATGATATTCATCTGGACCAATGATGTTACTTAATTCGTAATAATCATTTTCCTTGTTGTATTCTAAACGACTTGCCCAAAAACGTGCGGTTTCAAAGATAATAGGAGCTGCATAATTGATTAAAAAATTAGTATCAAGAGTAGCTATGTAATAAGTCCATATGCCGTGTACTATATCAGCAGTGATATGGATTTCTTCTTCACCTGGCCAGATACGATGTTTACCGTCAGGTGACCACTTTGGTGTTTCTTCATGCCCATAATCTGCTGATTCCCAGGGATATCTTGCGCCTTTGAAACCAGTTGCTTCAGCATTTTCTTTAGCACCTTGTAAGGTATGGTATCGATACATAAGCAAACTTTTAGCAGTTTCGGGTTGAGTGTAGATATAAAATGGTAAAGCGAATACTTCAACATCCCAGAATATGTGTCCTTTATAGCCTTCACCAGACAAAGTTTTTGCGCCGATGCTGGTTTTAGGATCATTTTTGTTAGCGGCAATTAGTAAGTGATAAATGTTAAAACGTAGTGCTTGTTGTGCTTTATCATCTCCTATAATAGTGCAATCTGAATCTTGCCATAATTTGTTCCATACTTCTTTGTGAACGCTAAAACGTTTGTTAAATGATATAGCAGAATTCTTGTCTAATGTCTCACAACAAGCATTTTGAAGTTGAGTTTTTTCGGTATCGCGAGAAGTATAGATACTTACTAATTTTTCAAAATGAATAGCTTGACCTCGTTTAGCTTTAACAGTGGCAATATGGTAAGTATGTTCATAATCGCACATTCTATAAATATTTGCTTTACCTTTCAGTATTTTCAATGTAGATGCGTAGCCGATGTGATGTGGTCTATCTAAGGCCTTTGTTTCTAGATATACATTATTTTTGTCGACTACTTTAGTTACCACATGTGCCAAATGTTTGCTTTTAGCCCATTTTTTCCATTTTACTTCTGGGTCAAAATCTTTTAGGTTAGAGTATGGTATCCGATCTAAATTAAATGTGTGGCCATCTATTTCGCTACGAATCATAATTTCTCCAGAATAATTTTCTGGTATCACAATAGCTTTTATTTCACATAAATGTTGCTCTGCAAAGCTTGCATAACGGATACTTTCGTAGCGTGTAATGTTACCTTTGGGATCTTGAAATCGTGCAAGACGGTATAATAACCCTTGTTTCATATCTAAAATACGATGGTATTCTATTGCTTTGGCATTTTGTATACACAGACGTTCATTATTAGCTATGATGGTTAATGGAACCCAGTTTGGCACATTTACTAAGTGAATTACTGATGAGTCATTGTGATCAAATACTCCATTTAAAAAAGTTTGGGGAAAAGCAGCAGTGTGCGATCCTTCCAATGAACCGCGGGTACCTAAGTAACCGTTGCCAACAGTAAAAATAGTTTCGAGGTGATTAATTTTGTTTATGTCGAATTCTTTCTCTTCAATCCACCATTCTTGAGAGCTTAGTAAATCTTTTAATGTTTTAGGGTATTTTTTTTTGATCATTTATATTACCTTGCAATAATTTTGCTACTTTTTTTAGCAATTGTATATTGTTTATTCAGAATCACTAGAGTCGTCGGTTTATCGGATATGTTATTAATTTCAAGTTTATTTTTAGTGATTTTTATGGCTAGTAAATTTTCTCTAAATAAAATTTTGAAACTATAAGATCGCCACTTGGAAATAATAATTGGATTGAAGTGTAGCATATTTTTTTTTACTCTCATACCAGCAAGTCCGTATACTAATGCTATCCATGATCCAGCCATGCTAGTGATGTGACATCCTTCTCTTACTTCGTTGTTATAGTCGTCCAGGTCAAGTCTTACCGCTCTTAGAAATAATTCATAAGCTTTATTTTGATAGCCTAACCAGGCTGCAATAGTAGCGTGAACACACGGTGATAGAGACGATTCATGTACTGTTTTTGGTTCATAGAAATCGAAATTTTTCTTTATAGTTTTAATGTCATATTTGTCAGCAAAAAAGAAGATTCCTTGTAGAACATCTGCTTGTTTAATAAAGCAAGAGCGTAAAATTCGATCCCAAGACCAGTGTTGATTAAGAGGTCGTTGTGTTTGATTAAGGTCTTTTGCCAGTATCTGTTGTTTATCTAAGTATCCTTCTTGTTGTAAAAATATGCCTGATTTTTTATCTATCGGAAAATACATATTTTCTAAAATGTCTTGCCATTTATTAATTTCTTGTTGTTCGAAATTTAATTTTTTTCTTAACTCAATGTATTTTTGTGGCGCAACTTGTTTTACGTAATTAATAGTTTCTAATGTGTACTCTAGAGTCCAGCAAGCGATATTATTAGTATGCCAATTATTATTAACATTGTTTTCGTATTCATTAGGTCCGGTTACTCCGAGCATGACATATTTATTTTTTATTTGAGAAAAACTTACTCTTTGACTCCAAAATCTAGATAGCGCAATTAAAACTTCTAAGCCGTAGTATATTAAATATGATTTATCATCGGTATAACGAACATAGTTGTATATTGCATACGCTATAGCACCGTTTCTGTGGATTTCCTCGAAAGTAATTTCCCATTCATTTTGACATTCATCACCGTTTACTGTAGCCATTGGGTAAAGAGCAGCACCATTAGTAAAGCCTAAATTTTTAGCATTTTGTATAGCTTTTTTTAGATGTTTATAGCGATATAATAAAAGGTTTTTGGCAATTTTCGGATTTGTGGTGCTTAGGTAATATGGAAAGCAAAATGTTTCAGAATCCCATTGTGTAGTAGCACCATATTTCTCGCCAGTAAATCCCTTGGGGTTTATGTTAAGCCGAGAATTTTCTCCTGAGAAAGTTTGATTTAATTGGAAAATGTTAAAACGAATACCCTGTTGTGCTGCTATATCTCCTTCAATAATAATATCGTTTTGTGCCCATTTTTTTGCCCAAGCCGCTTGATGTTCCTTGAACATCAGATCATATTTTTTGGTGAAAGCTTTTTGTAAAACTTTTTTACATATAGTAAGTAATTGATCTTGTTCATAATCACGGGAAGTAATGTTAGCCACATATTTATAAATAGTTATGGTTTCGCCTTTTTTACATTTTAATTTAATTTTATTAGCGACGTATTTTTTCTCGTTAATAATTTCTGAAGTAAATTTAGTTGGTTTATCATTTTGCATAATATCAAAACGCATTCCGGTACAAACACGAATATTACTTCTTCTCGTTTCAGTAGTTATATAAGCTTCACCTTGTCCTGTTTTACTGTTTAGTGTTTCTAAGAATTTTTCGTTATAATTAGTATTTTCATTTTTTACATCGCTATCGAGAAAAGGAATACAAGTTATATATCCAGAAAAATTTAATGGAGTAATCGAATATTTTATTGCCGCAATTTCTTTGTCTGCCTTGCTTAAAAAGCGCTGTGAATCGACTTTAACTTGTTTGTTATTTAATTTTGCTATAAAACAACGAGTTAAATATCCTTGCTGCATATTTAGAATTCTTTTGAATTTGCTGATTTTCCATTTAGCTAAGTCTAAAGTTTGGTCTTCGATTTTTATGTCAATACCAATCCAATTAGTGATATTGACAAGTTTGGCGTAATAATCTGGATAGCCTATTTTCCACCACCCAACTTTGGTTGGATCAGGATAATAAACTCCTGCAATATAATTGCCTAATAGAGTATCTCCACTGTACTGTTCTTCAAAATTGGCCCTTTGCCCCATGTAGGTATTGCCCAAACTGAATAAACTTTCTGAGGCTCTATTGTTTTGTGGATTGAAGCCATCTTCAATTATGCACCATGGGTCTAGTTTTAAATATCTGTTCACTAAAAAACTTCCTATTGTTTTTTATAGTTGATTTTACAGTAATTCTAATTTTAACACTGTCATTCCCGCGCAGGCGGGAATCCAGTTAATTTTAGGCTTTCTAGATACCCGCTTTCGCGGGTATGAAGTGAATTAGCACTTAAAATTGCTATTAATTTTACGCAATGCTTTACCAAAAGTCATTATTGGGTTGAGTAAGGATTAGGGAATCCTAATTTTTTTAGAATTTTGATTTCCAGTGCTTCCATTTTTTTGGCGTCTTTTTGAGTGGAATGGTCATATCCTAATAAGTGTAGAATTCCATGAATGGTTAAATGTGCCCAATGGGCTTTTATTGATTTTTTTTGTTCAATAGCTTCTTTGTTAGCAATAGGAGCGCAGATAACGATATCTCCTAAAATAGGAATTTTTATTCCAGGCGGTGCTTGAAAGGGAAAAGCTAATACGTTAGTAGGTGTTTTTTTGTGAAGGTATTTTTTATTTAATTCTATGATTTCTGGTTCATCAACTACACGGATGGTGACTTCGAATTTTTGTTTTTTCCCTTGTAATGCCGCTTTAACCCAACTTTTAAATAGGGATGCAGAAGGAATATTTTTTTCTTGAGTAGCGATTTGTAAATTGATTTTCATTTAATTTTCTTTTCTGTTTGTTTTGATAACGCTATATCGTAAGCTTTTACTATCCTTTGTACTATTGGATGGCGCACTATGTCACGGTCATCAAAAAAACAGAAGCCGATATTTGGTTCATCTTTTAAAATTTCTAAAGCGTTTTTAAGCCCAGGAGGTTGGCTCTTGGGTAAATCTATTTGAGTGATGTCACCGGTGATAATTGCTTTGGAACCAAATCCGATGCGGGTCAGAAACATTTTCATTTGTTCTATGGTGGTATTTTGGGCTTCATCAAGAATAATGATTGCATCATTTAAAGTTCGGCCGCGCATAAATGCTAATGGTGCGATTTCGATGGCATGACTTTCTACTAATTTTGTAACCTCTCGAAATCCTAGCATTTCATAAAGAGCATCATAAATAGGCCGTAAATAGGGATCAACTTTTTGTGCGATATCACCAGGTAGATAGCCTAAGCGTTCACCAGCTTCGACTACAGGTCGAGTAATTATAATGCGATTAACTTGTTGTGTTTCTAAAGCATTCACGGCATAAGCTACTGCGAGATAAGTTTTACCGGTTCCAGCTGGTCCGATACTGAAAATGAGCGGATATCTATCTATATCTTCAAGGTAACGAATCTGATGTGAAGTGCGTGGTTTAACAGTTGTTAGAGGAGTATTAATGATAATTTTTTGGTTTTCTCGTTTTGGTTTGAATTGTCGGTTTGTGGTAATCGATTGCATAACTAGATTTATCTCACCTGGTGTTATATGTTTTTCAATAATCGCTTCATCGAATAGAAGTTTGATTGCCCGCTTTGCATTTTGTGCATCATCTTTATTCCCAAGTATGCAAAATTCATGGCCGCGGTTATTAATTTCTACATTGAAGTAATCTTCAATTTGCCGCAAATTTCTATCATGAATCCCGCATAAATTAGCTAATTTTGCATTATTTTCCGGTTGTAAAGTAAATGTTAATGGTTTAGTTTTCAATGTTTTTTATTCACAAGTTTTTAACCAGGAGGCCACTGCATTTTTCTGCCACCTAGTAAATGTAGATGAATATGGAACACCGCTTGACCGCCATCGATATTGCAGTTTAACAAAGTTCGATAACCATTTTTTGCTATGCTTAATTGTTTAGCCAGCTGTTTCGACACATATAACATATGTCCCAAAAGCTCTTTGTCTTTCAGGTTTATATCATTAAGGGTTGCAATATGTTTACGAGGCACGATTAATTTGTGAATTGGTGCTTGAGGGTATAAATCGTCAAAAGCGATGACTTGTTCATCTTGGTAAATAATTTTAGCGGGTATTTCGCCATTTATAATCTTGCAGAATATGCAATCCATATATTTGAGAGTATAGCTAATTTTTTGTGTAGAGAAAATATAAACTTTACAAAGCGAACATCTTTGATACAATACGCCCATTTATTGAAGTTGAGGAGAACGATATAATGCCAACAACACTTGTAACTCCAAAAGAGATTAAACCAGGTGAAGATCGTGTAGCAATGGTTCCTGCCGTAGCTGAAAAATTATCTAAGTCGGGTGTTAAAGTTAAGATTCAACGTGATTTAGGTGGCAATATGTATATTGCTGATTCGGCATTTAAAGATGTTGATGTGGTTGAAAATGCACAGGAATTATATGCTGCAGGTGATGTCGTAGTAAAAGTCCAGCCACCCACAGATGAAGAAATAAGTTATATGAAAAGTGGAGCTATTTTAATATCAACATTATATCCACATACAAGACCTGCAATACTTAAAAAGTTATGTGAGAAAAAGATTACTGCATTTGCTTTAGAAATGGTTCCGCGTATTTCTAGAGCTCAAAGTATGGATATACTTTCGTCGCAGGCAACTGCGATAGGTTATAAAGCGGTGTTAATTGCGGCAAATAGTGCTAAGTTTTTCTTGCCTATGTTATCTACGGCGGCTGGAACTATGCGACCTGCTAGTGTATTGATTATTGGCGCAGGTGTTGCCGGTTTACAGGCTATAGCCACTGCGAAACGCTTAGGTGCTAGAGTGTCGGCTTATGATGTGCGCCCAGAAACTAAACAGGAAGTCGAGTCACTAGGAGCCAAGTTCGTAGAGATGGAGATTAAAGCCGTAGGTGAGGGTGGATATGCTAGGGAGTTAACCGCTGAAGAAAAGCAGAAACAACAAGAAATGTTGGCCCAACATATTGCCTCTAGCGATATAGTTATTGCTACAGCTGGTGTACCAGGGAAACCTGCACCAAAGATTATTTCTAAGGCTATGGTGGAAAAAATGAAACCTGGCTCGGTAATTGTTGATACTATGGCTGAAATGGGGGGTAATTGTGAATTATCTAAAGCAGGACAGCATGTTGAACATAATGGTGTGTTAGTAGTAGGAACCGAAAATATAGCGAGTTCCTTAGCCATTAATACTAGTGAAATGTTTGCTAAGAACGTACTTAATTTTATTACCCCTATGCTCAAAGACAGTGAGATTAGTTTAGATTGGAATGATGAGGTTATTTCTGGTAGCGTGGCTACTCGTGATGGTAATGTCATTCCTGATGCATTGAAAAAACTTGTGGAGGTATAAACTGATGGCAATTGATTGGTTTACAGCGATTTATATTTTTACTTTGGCGGCATTTACCGGGTATGAAGTTATTGGCCGTGTTCCGGTAATTTTACATACCCCATTAATGTCAGGTTCAAATTTTATCCATGGTCTTGTTTTAGTGGGCGCAATAATTGCATTTGGCCATGCGACCACATTAATAGCACAAATTATCGGATTTATTTCTGTCTTTTTGGCGGCAGGGAATGCTGTTGGAGGTTATGTGGTAACAGTTCGCATGTTGGAAATGTTTAAATCAAGTAAGGGTAAATAGCGATGCATACTTATTCTCTTATTATTCAAATTGCATATTATGCAGCAGCAATATTGTTTATTTTGGGCTTAAAACGCATGAGTTCACCAAAAACCGCGGCGAGCGGTATTTATTGGGCAGGTGCAGGAATGTTAGTGGCGGTATTAGTCACTTTTCTATTTCCGAATTTGCATAATTTGTTATTAATTGTTGTTGCCATTGTTTTAAGCGCAATAGTGGCTTGGTATTCTGGCCGTAAAGTTCCGATTACAGCAATGCCGGAAATGATAGCAATGTTTAATGGTATGGGTGGTGGCGCTGCGGCAACAATTGCTGCCGTTGAGTTAATCAGGCTGATCGGCCATCCGACGATAGTGTTACCTCTACCAACATTGATTCTTGGTTTGATTGGTGCATTAATCGGTAGTGTATCCTTTACCGGGAGTATTCTTGCTTTCATTAAATTACGCGATTGGATAAAGAAAATTTGGTTTCCGTTGCAACAATTTGTCAATCTGGCTGTTTTGTTTGGCGGCATCGCGGTAGGTGTTGCATTTGTTATTACTCATTCATGGCCGATGTTTATTACGTTTTTTTCTCTCAGCGCCTTATATGGAGTCTTGATGACGATTCCAATTGGTGGTGCTGATATGCCTGTGGTTATTTCGCTCTATAACGCTTTCACCGGATTGGCAGTAGCTTGTGAAGGATTTTTATTGGGCAATATTGCTATGATTATTGCAGGTACTTTAGTTGGTTCTGCGGGATCATTGCTCACCTTTTTAATGGCTAAGGCTATGAATCGTTCTATAGTTAATATTATATTCTCAAGATTTGGAGTGGTTGGAGCTGGTGCCGCAGTTGAAGGGGAGATGAAGTCCATGGATGTTCAGGATGCAGCTCTTACTTTAAGCTATGTCAATAATGTAATCATTGTACCAGGTTACGGAATGGCGGTTGCTCAGGCTCAGCAAAAAGTTTGGGAATTAGCTCAGTTGTTAATATCAAAGGGTGTTAATGTGCGTTTTGCTGTGCATCCATTAGCTGGAAGAATGCCGGGTCATATGAATGTCTTACTTGCAGAAGCTGGTGTGCCATATGATTACATTTCAGACATTGAGGAAATTAATGACGAGTTTCCAAATACTGATGTGTCGATAGTTCTTGGTGCTAACGATGTAGTTAACCCTGCAGCCAGAAGTGATAAAACTTCTCCGCTTTATGGAATGCCGATTTTAAATGTTGATTATTCAAAACAGATTTTTGTTATTAAACGTGGCCGTGGTACCGGTTATGCTGGAGTGCAAAATTTATTGTTTTTTGATGATAAGACCAGAATGGTTTTCGGCGATGCAAAAGATGTAATTACTAAGATGATTCAGACCTTGAAGAGTATGTGATAGAAATTTTGTTGTATAAATGCTTTTTTGATGTTATCCCCGCGAATGCGTATAGGCGTCAATTTAAGGATTAAATTCCGTCATTCTGGCCGTGGATTGGCCAGAATCCAGTCACAAGGATGTGTTTATTAACTGCGCTATGCAGGCACTGGATTGTATGATGAAATACATGTTGTATATA
>CAYFQQ010000288.1:0-6854 GCA_964345265.1 uncultured Coxiellaceae bacterium | reverse complement strand
TTGATGCTGTCATTCTCGCGAATGCGAGAATCCATTTAATTTGGGGCTCTTTGGATACCCGCCTTCGCGGGTATGACGTGAAATAGCACTTAAAATTGGTCAAAATTAGAATTGCTGCGAGTTTATACATCGCATTGCGGCTATTTATTATTAAAGGTAAAATATATTTATGCATTATATTAGAAATAACTGTCGGGGCATTGGGTTGTTAGAGCTTATGCTTTCATTATCTATTATTGATAGCGTCCTTCTTATGGCTACGCTTTATTTTATTGATGCAAATGCAGCTAATAAAGTTACCGAAACAACGCAAATTATTGGCACTTTGGTAAATGCGAGTTTTAAATGGCTTGAAGCAGAACCTAACTTTGAGAATCTAGATTTAGATAAATTAGTGGATGCAAAGCTGCTACCAGAAGATTGGCGAGATAAAAAAGATCCCTGGGGGAAATTGGTTAAAATTTCTCATTATGCTGGTGGTCAGGACTTTCAAACAATTGAAATTATGATATCAGGAGCGCCTAAAACTGCGTGTGAAAACATAAATGACATTATGAGTAAACAAGGAATGGTCTCTGAACAAGTATGTACAAATAGTAGCGGATATGTGGGTATTTACCCCGCTCCTCATTAAGATGGCAAATAATGATAAATAAAATCTTGCATTTAAAACAAAATAATAAAGGCATCGGTTTATTGGAACTATTGTTATCATTAGTAATCATAAGCGTATTATTAGTGGTAGCAACGCGTTTTTTTAAGCCCACTAATCTTTCGCAACGCAGTAATGAAGCTATTGATATGATACAGGCTATAGCAACAGCAGAACAAAGGTGGTTGATGACTAATAATGAAGGCCCCAGTGATGTGTTGCAAACCTTTGTTGAAAGAGGTTTCTTGCCTGACTCTTTTTTGAACGCAAAAAATCCCTGGGGTGGAGATATGAAAGTTACCTGGAATGAGGCTGATAAAGAAAAACACTTAGGGCCTTATATTCAAATCGTAATGCCTGATTTATCTTCACAAGCCTGCAATACTTTAGCGGCAAAAGGGACAAGACTTGTATGCAAATCAAGTACTGAATATATCAAATGCACGGATAGAGAATTTACCATCAATCTTGATTCTATATGTCCAAGCACAGTCAAATAATCCTAGCCAGCGATAATCCTGGCAAACTACGAGAAATAAAAGAATTATTAGCAGATTTGCCTTATGAAATTATTCCTCAATCTGAATTTTCCGTGCCTAAATTGCAAGAAACCGCTTTAACTTTCGTGGAGAATGCAATTTTAAAAGCGCGTAACGCATCAGAGTACACTCGGTTACCAGCTATTGCAGATGATTCTGGTCTAGAAATCGACGCTTTAAATGGTGAACCGGGAATTTATTCTGCGCGCTACGCTAGACCTGATGCTATTAGTCAAAAAAATATTGCAAAAGTACTACAGAAGTTACGGAATATACCGAAAGAAAAACGTAGTGCACGTTTCCAGTGTGTTATGGTGTACCTTAAACATATTAAAGACCCTTCACCGATTATTGCCCAAGGGACTTGGGAGGGAAGTATTCTTTTTCAGCAACAAGGCAAAAATGGCTTTGGTTATGATCCAATATTCTATGTACCTACTCACAATTGTTCAGCTGCCGAATTACCAACGGATATCAAGAACAAATTAAGTCATCGCGGCCAAGCACTTAGAAAATTATTAAAGGAATTAAAATCGTAATTTCAGAAAAACCCGAATTTTACTTAACTTTTATATTAACCTTACTCATATAAAGTAAACTTTAAATTAGTAAGGTTAATTTATGGATACTGATCTCAGCGGCGAAGTATCTATTAATTCATCAATATAATTGGCCTATTATTATCTTGCTCAGTACTGCTCTTCGCAGGTAATGGTGAAAAGACGATTGGTTGGTCTTCTCGATTAGCCTGAGTTCTTTTCTTCTTGTATATAGATGGTTTTTTCACTATTGTCTTTGTTACCTTTGCAACTTTATTACTTGATATTTTTGGCGTAGGTATCAGTTGTGTTATTTTTGCATGTCTCACGGTTGCTTTTGATTTAGGTAAAGTCGGAGGAGTTACGTTTACTTTATAAGTTAGATCAATCGGTTTTGCGATTCTAACTTTTGCCTTAGTTTTCATCTGTTTTGGGGCTAGTTCAACAACTGTTATATTTTTACTCTTTGCTGCTGCAGATTGTTGTTCTGGTAGAGTTAACTTTGCAGGTCTCACAGAATAACTTGCAACCGGGGGTTTTTGCGGCGAAGTTTTTTTTGCAGGTTTCACCGAATAATTAGCAATTGGTGGTTTTGATTTCACAGATTTTATTTGCTTTGGAGAAAGTTGTACAACCGTTATGCTATTGTTCTTTTTTACCTCAGGTAGTGTCTGTAATGGAATGGATTTTACAGGTCTCACAGAATAATTTGCAACCGGTGACTTCGGCTTCGGTTTTAACTGCTTCGCAGCATGCTTGACAACTGTTATGTTTTTATTTTTTGCTGGTTTAAGTTGCACAACAGTTACGTTATTATTGCCTACGGTTTCCAAAGGCTTTTTTGGCGAGATCAATTTTACCGGTCTCGCGGAATAATTAGCGACTAAGGAAACAGGTTTTACCTTGTAATTAGGCTTAACTGCAGTTTTTGTTGGCGCAGGATTTTTTACTAGTTGCACTTTAGAGATTTTTTTTGGTTGTAGCGACGTATGTTTAATTGATTTTACAATAGTTTTTGGAGCTACTAGTTTCGGTTCGCTTATTTTGGGCTTCTCTATCTTTTGTACTACAACTTTAGAACGAACTGGTTCAATAATTTTCTGAACCGGAGATATCATTTTTACCTTTGTCTCTGAAAATGGAATAGTACCAGAAAATGTTAAAAGTTCTGTTATTCCATTTTTTATTAAAACCACCCCCTTAGAATTTATAGCAATTGCTCTGGAACCATCAGATAATTTCATGCCAACCTTGACTTCTCGAAACACATTATTATCACTTAAGGTCGCACTCCATTGCCCACCTTGGTGATCAAGATATATAAGTTTATAAGCTCGTTCTTTGCCGATGGAAGTATTAGCTTCCGTATTGCCGAATTTAGCAAGTTTAGCATTCAGTTCAGCAATTTTTTGTTCAGTCTCTGCAATAGCCATCTTTTCTTCCAGTAACATACGTTTAGCTTCCAATTCTCGATACTGTTTTACTAAACGCAAATACGCTGTTGATTGACCTGTCGCAGCCTCTGGAGAAAGTTTTTCTATTGTCTTTTGCTCGGGTACAGCTACTTTTTCTGGATTCGGTATGGCCGATTGGTTTTGTTCCACTTGGGTAGTTGGCTGAATAGTCATTTGCTTGGAACTCGCTCGAGCTATAGTCATAGGATGAGGCAAAGCTTGATCAGGCGATGAAGCGAGAAATATATGGTAAATTTGCCACCCTACATAAATGAAAGCAATTATGATGAGAGGGATAAGGATTTTCTGTCTTGTATCTAATTTCATGATTCAGTCCCCTAAAACTTTTAACGTAATATTACCCGAAAACAAACCATTTTGTGGAGTTATATTAATCGTATCTATAGCAACTGGCAATTCATCAATTTCTTGTCCCATTAATATTAGCACCCCCGGATCAATTTTACTAAAGTTAACCGTAACATTGGTCTCTTTATAACGTTGATAATTAGTTATATCAGAAAATGTAACATCTTTGCTTGGAAATATTCGACTAATATCATCTATCAATAACCCCAAAACTTGTTGTATCGGATAAATAGTAGTGAATTGTGAGCGATTTTTTAACAACGACGCTGTACTTAAAGTTATTCCTTCTGCTTGTAAATTCATATCAATATTATTTAGTTCCGACCAAGATTGTACTGAAGCAATTGAACCCCCGGTTGATGAAAGTTGAATCGTATAGTGATTATCATTATAAGAAACATTATCAATTTTCCATCCCGGCAATGTATAAGCCGACCTAGTCATTAGTGCAAATTCGATCAGTTGTTGTTGCGGTTGCGGTGTTGCTAACGCTTGATAATATTGAAGATACGGATTCACTGGAGGTTTTAGATCAACAAGGTTTATATCTGCTAAAGCTATATGAGGAGTCGATCTATATAAATGGCAAGCAATGAAAATAGCAATAATAATTGCTGCTGCTATGATAATTGGAACAAATTTTGACTTCCCTAAACATGGCGAAGTTAGCGCCAATTTTAACGGCTGCAATTGTGCTTCTTCGTATACCGTCAACTTCGACAATAATGGCTCTTCTAAGACTTTAAATGAATTAACATTTCTGTCAGTAAATGCAAATTTTCCGTGTTCATTAGATCTTCCTAAAGGAACATCACCGTAAGTATAAATATCAAATTTTTCGTCAAAAATACTTAAAGAAATGAGCTCATCGATTAAAGCTGTAAATGACATTTTATTATCTAAAAAAACTATTCCATCACGTACTACTACCAACAAAGCTTGACGAGGTTCTGGTAAAGCTTCACAGTAAATTAAATAGCGTAGTTTATTTAGATAAATCCAGATTGTTTCACCTAGTAAAAACCCTGAATCTCTTGAGAATACTGCTTCAAATCGATCTTTATCTTGTTTAAATATACGTACATTTTCACCATATTTCTGAGAAAGAATACGAATTTTACGTTTTAATATTGAAGTTTTTCCGGATTCAAGTAATTCGCGATATGGCCGAATTATAAATTGTAAACCATCATCACGTCTTATAGTTGCCATTAGTGCTATTCTCAATAATAGTCGGAGTAATTAGTACAATAGTTTCAACGTTATGATGACTAGAACCTTTGCCTCCTGAATACGGTATATCAAATGCCCGTGTTTCTGCGGCGATATCTTCCACTTGTTTAAAACCGCCAATAACTAAAGTAACTCCATTATTAACCAGGCTACGCATGTTAAAACGCTTTTCTGCTAAAGTAGGAATCTGAATTGTTACAATATCCTTACCTCGTATTTTATGTGGATCCACCTTTGCATTAATGTTACCAAAATTATTTATAGTATCTAAGCTTCTTAATTTAGACACTACACTACTTACCTGAAGATAAATATGATCACCTTTAATCTTCGGCAATATATAAAGCATGAAACCCGACGTCACCACTCCGGGCGTCATCGATGTGGTAACTGTTTGATCCTCTATCGAAGTTTCACTTTGTGCTAAATAACTAGTATCAGTGGTAATACGTATCTGAGCAACCTGATTATTGAGAGTAATCACTGAAGGTTCTGTCACTAAACTTACTTTACCCATCATGCTAAGAGCATTAATAAGCACGTTATCGTTTTCTTCCCCTATTCTAATCGTTATCGGATTGAATTCTTTGCTTCCTAGTCTTGTTTGAATCCCATCAAATATGCTGCCACCTATAGTAAAATCAGTATGCAGTGCACGAGCTACTAAATTCCAATCGATACCATATTGATGAGATTTATCTAAGTCCACCTCTAAGATCTTAACTTTAAGTTCCACCTGTCGTGACATTTCTTTGTTCAATTCTTGTATATATCTTGCTATTGCATGCACATTAGACGGATGATCATGTGCTAATACAGTAGTAGTTGATTCAGAAACATTTACAGTGCCATCTTTGGATTTTAGATTATTTAGCGTTTCTTTTAAGTCATTCCAAACAGATAAAGTGCCTTTCAAAGAACTATATTGTTCATCGTTCATTTCGCCAACAACGGTAGTCACATTACCGTGTGTTGTGGTTGTCGTCCTTCCAGTCTGACTTTGCCCAACCATATAATCCGATGATCCAGGCATAAATGAAATATCAAAAGTCCTAGTAATAAAATTTGACCAATTGACTTGTTTACCATCTATTGTATACGCATAATTAGTTTTTACTGCTAAACTATCCAACGCACCTCTAATATTGCCATCATAACTCATCGAAACCGGTTTATCAGATTGCACACTTGATTGATAACCTATAACAGCATCGGTATCACGTAGAATACGCTTTAAGACAAAAGAAAAAGGTAAATTTTGTTCTCGAAAACTAATTTTGTTACTCAGCCATGCTGGATTACTAGCAATATCGATTGGTGTAGCATCAGCATAAAAACCATGATTAGTAACGACTGTGGGAGATGCTGCACTCCGCGCTTGATAATTTTGAATATTACCTCGAGTTACATCAACAGTTTTACTACTGTGAATGAAAGCCTTCTCACTTTCGATGCAACCGGTAAGTGAAAATATAATAACAAATATTATAGTTACTAATCTAATAACTAAACGAGTCATCTTACTGTCCTCGGTTGAATTACTAATACATGATTACCTTCGTAAAATACAGCTTGTATTGGATAATCCACTAATACTATACGTAATATATCTTGTAGGTTATCTCTTCTAATTTTGGTATAAGTGACCCAGCGATAATCGTTCGGTGAATTCCAAATTACTCTGTTCCACTGAAACTTACGTGCTACACGTTCAACATTGGTCCTTAACGATCCGGGAGTAAAAACCACTTGTCTGAGGGCCGCTCGCTTTCCATGATATGTCTTATACTGTTTAACTGATAAACTATTTGCAATTGCGGTTTGCGATAAAACTAATGTAATTGTAAATATAGTAATCGAGTAAAATAATGTTTTCATTATTTTTTCCCTGCTTGTATAACTAGTTATAAGTATATCATTTAATTTATAAAAGCAAAAACGGTAAAAATGGATGGCGTTGTTGAATAAATAGCTTAATAACGATCGTCATTCCCGCGAAAGCGGGAATCTCATATCAATGGCAATTAATATGCAGGCATTCCAAGTTGATTCATTTTATTAATTGCAA
>CAYFQQ010000287.1:0-2073 GCA_964345265.1 uncultured Coxiellaceae bacterium | reverse complement strand
TCCTATATACAACTTACTTGACATGTCTCTTTGAGAGTATTATCTAATCCTTACCGATCTATATGTAACTTAAGATAACTTTTTATCTAAACATAACTTTATATTGCTATATAACCATTTTTAGTTATAATTATTATTTTTGATTTATGAGGTTATATCATGTCATGGGATTCTTTGGGATTTTCCGACTGTCCATTTAAGACAGAAGCAATATCAAGTGACACATTAGAACTTTTTGTTGGCCATAAAAAAGAAGTGCGTACATGCAGCAATTTACTTAAAGGACGCGAGGTTATTTTGGTCATAGAAGGCGCTAGAGGTGTAGGCACTACTTCATTTGGTAATTATATGCGTTTTAATTCGCAAAAAATAAAGGAGTATTTTACTCCCAGAAATGAAATAAGGGTTGAGCCTAATTGGTTATTAGAGACATTATTAGCTGCGATAGTATCCAATATTGTGCGGGAACTTGAGTTAAAAACGTTAAAATATATTGCTAAGGATAAAAGATTTATTGAGGCAAAGGCATTATCACAACGAATATCAGAAACATATAGATCATTTGGTATTTCAGCTTTAGGCATAGGGGCTAGCTATGGAGCAGACGTAGGGATCAGCCAACCCATAATAGTACCTTCCACAGTCTTAGGACACCATTTAGAAGACTTAGCAGAGCTTACACTAGAGTTGGGTTATAAGAATGGCCTACTCGTTCAGTTGAATAACCTAGATATTGGAGCTGTTCATTTAGGGGATTATTTAAAATATATTCTTAATGCGCTGCGTGATTACATGCAAACCCGCAATACAAGTTGGTTTCTAGTTGGTGATGTGGGAATAAGAGCCTTTATAGCAAGTAAGGTCGATCGTGTAGATGACATTATAAGCCATGAAGTATTTATAAAATCATTATCTAAAAAAGACTACTATAATTTAATCGCCAAAAGGATAAACTTTTATCGCAGCAATGAAAATGCTATTTCGCCCATTGCAGATGAAGTTTTCGATTATTTATATGATATTACAAGTGGCAGATTGCGTTATATCTTTGGTTTAGTAAATCGCCTTATTACCAGCCTTCATGTTGGTGATCTCATAGATGTAATTACGATGGAAGTTGCTAAGCCAGCAATTTCTGAATTGGCTAAAAGTAGAATTAAAGTTCATGAATTGACATATTCTGAAGAACAGATACTAAAAAAACTTGTTGAGGCAAAAGAAGCAAGCGTTAAGGATATATTAGAAGTTACCGCTAAAAATCGGGCATATATCTCAAGAGTCCTAAATAAATTTCTAAAGTTAAATTTAGTTTCAGTAACTCAAAAAGGTACTTCACGGCTATATATACCTTCTCTTGATGCAAAAATAGCCTACAGTTAACGAAGTTTTTTAGATCTTTAACAAACTAACGCGGACGTAGCCAATAATTTCTCCTACAGACACAGACAGCACCTTTTTAAAAGTTATCAGATTAGAGTTTACAGGTATGGAAGGTTCCTCTGACATATAAGGCGGAATCTGTCACTCATTAGCACTATCCCACCCGCAGAGATAATATTTTGTTCATATTAAAATGCGATTCGTTAGCTGCCCGCCTTCTAAAATCGAATTCTCCATGTAAATTGACGTGGGTCCAAGTAATTACAGAGCCTTCTTTGATCATATTAATCATTTCGCCACGTTCCTGATCATCAGCACAATTAGCTAATAGCTGTGATAGATATAGATAATTCCAAAGTACGATGGCATTTTGAATTAGCACCCGACAGGAGATAATGACCCCTTGTTCTTCTCGTAATGCTTGCTTAAATTCACTATTATTAGCATAAAAAACTGCGTTGCCAAATTTATTGGACGACTCAATACGATTCAACTGCTTCTCTATACGTTGACGCAATCTTAAGTCATCATAATAGGTTAGGATAAAAATGGATTTGATAATGCGACCAAATTCTTTAGGCGTTGTTGAATAAATAGCTTAATAACGATCGTCATTCCCGCGAAAGCGGGAATCTCATATCAATGGCAATTAATATGCAGGCATTCCAAGTTGATTCATTTTATTAATTGCAA
>CAYFQQ010000286.1:0-1614 GCA_964345265.1 uncultured Coxiellaceae bacterium | reverse complement strand
CTTCTACTAAAGCTTTTACTACCCAATTGACGGTTTTACTGATATTAACTATTGCTTTAGGTAGACAAAATAAAAATTCTTTGATTGTAAAAAAAGAAGCAAATTTAGTTCAGCAACTTATAAAACTACCTAAACTAATCAAAAAGATTCTAACTTTAGATGGCAAGATAAATTCGTTGGCTGAACAATTTGTTGAGAAACGTAATGTGTTTTTTCTGGGCCGTGGAACACATTATCCAGTAGCTATGGAAGGGGCTTTAAAATTAAAGGAAATTTCTTATATCCATGCTGAGAGTTATCCAGCTGGAGAATTAAAACATGGGCCGTTAGCTTTAATAGACAAAGATATGCCAGTTGTGGTAATTGCTCCGAACAATGAATTACTTGGAAAATTGATATCTAATATTCAAGAAGTGAAAGCTCGTGGTGGCAAGTTATACGTTTTTGCAGATAACTCTATCGAAATTTCTGACGAAGAAAATGTTTCTGTTTTAAATATGCCAAAAGTCGAAAAAGAGATCGCACCGATTGTTTACACTGTACCATTGCAATTATTGGCTTATCATGTCGCAGTACTAAAAGGCACCGATGTTGACCAACCCCGCAATTTAGCAAAGTCAGTTACCGTGGAGTAACTTAACCATATTAACCTCGATGATAAAAAATATTCGTGAGAAATTTATCCTTGACATATAGGAATTACTAGAGTCAAATTATATTTAGCAGTTATTCTTGAGGAATCAGGAACTTACTGTCTTAAAAGGTTAAATTTGAAATTATGGAGAGATCCTCATGAAAAAATATCTTATCGGCTTTTTAGCTATTGCGTCATTCTGTTTAATTAATCAAGCATTTGCAAACGGGGTTACTCATACATCACCTATTGTACAACCTGTCTCTTATGCAAAAGCAGGTCCTGTAGTAGGAGCAGATTTTGGTTGGGGACACTTAAATACTCCTGATGGTGATATGTTTTTTCCAATTCCAAGGGATGAAGGGTATTATACAAATTGGTCACAGAGTCATGACTTAGACAATTTTGTATGGGGAGTACATGGTGGTTACAATTTTGATATAAGCCCTCGTATGTTGCTTGGTGTAGAACTTGGTTATAAAGATTTGGGCAGATCTAAATATCATTCCAAATTTGTTGAAGAACCTTTAGAACCCGGACCACCGTTAGGGTACTTCGATATAAGCAGGAAAATTGATCAACAAGCAATAGATGCATTGTTAACTGCACGTTATTTTATATGGCGTGGATTGAATCTATTTGGTAAAGCAGGTGTAGCTTATACAGGGTCAACAATTAAACAAACTTATTGGGTTGAAAATCCTGATTATACGATAGATGTAAAGCCCTTCAATGTTAAAAAGACAATATGGAAGTTACGTCCTGAAGTAATATTGGGATTTGGATACATGTTTAATGATCATATCGATGTACATCTGTTATATGATCGCATATTTGGTAACACGCATTTTTATGATGAATCTAGTTGGCAAACTTGGAGTCCATTACTTATTGGGATAGTAGCTACACCACCAAGGCCAGCAATTTATGATGCTGATATGATAATGGGTGGTATTTCATATGCTTTTGCAAATGGAGGT
>CAYFQQ010000285.1:0-9333 GCA_964345265.1 uncultured Coxiellaceae bacterium | reverse complement strand
TGTATTGCCAGTTACGTCCAGTGTTTAAAAAGTCTACATGTTCAGTAGTTGGGGTGATAATGTTTGGAGTAACTTCTTTCTCTCTTGTGCTCTGAGGATAGGGAAGTGTACGAACTGTTAGAGTTATATTTCCTTCCTGTATACTATCCGGATAAATACCACCAAGTTCTGTTTCATTATTGCCAAGTTGAAATAACTTTGTTGTCAATCTCATTTCCATAGGCTCGCCATCATTATCAACACCTACTTCATGTCGATATAAAACACCGTCAAAATTGATTAACTTTGGCGAATCTTCTAAATGGTGGGGGTATTCAGCGGCTGATCGGCTCATAGTATCAGGAGTCCATGTTAAATCTTTGATATTAAATCGAGCAATTTTGTCGCATTCCTCTTCAATTCCAGAAGGATAATGAAACCATACTTCATTAAATTGTTTGTTGTACCATGCGAAACAATCAGCTTTCTCAACCGTGTTGAAATCTTGAAAAACAAAACGTTCTAATGTGCTGTAATTTGATGTGTTGCTAGGAATTTGACGGACGGCCCCCCCTGAAAACATAAAAAAGTTATTGTCATCCATCCAATAAGCGACGCCGCCATGAGATACTCGAGAATTTTGCGAAATAATTCCCACAGAATCGTCAATTAAACGATGCTCCCAAACCACAGGCTTATCAATAAAACGTTGCTGGTATGTCTGGGTTTCTGTGTACAATAGATTTACACTACGCACCTTAACATGTGATATAAACCGCGTTGCGCCTTCTATATCGTCTTCACCTGCTAAATTATCAGGTGCAGGCGTCCAAACGGTTTCATTTCCTTGACCAGACCATTTAATGCGACCGAATACACCGTCAGCATTTAATGTCACAATAATATTATCGGATACATAAACATAATCTATTTCCGTGGGGGCATTAGGAATAATAGTAGGGGCAATATTTAAATCACCATTCCATAAATACAGCCCTGTTTGATTACCTGGTGTTAAAACTGTTAGATTACCAAACGCATCAAAAGACCATATACGCGGCCGTGTAAGAATTTTATCAGACGTTTTAGATACACCGTACAGCCCTACACCATACAACCCAACACCATAACCCCTACCGAATGAAGCATCACAATCACCCGGAGGAATTTGCCCTTGCACCTCGGTTAATGCTCCACCTCCATTAGAAACTTGTGAAGTCGCAAAACTACTAACCACAATATCATACGTATTAGTTTGAACATTTCTAATAATATGTTCTAAATTAATTTCAGAATCGGGAATTCCAGCAAACGATGTTGCCAGGGTAATTTTAACTCTATCATCATCATCATAACCGTGAGAAGTTTGATTAACAACAATAATGGAGGTAGCATTTATTACACCAGCCCCTCCCCCAGATCCCGTTGACGTTGCATTTGTTGGAACTAATATAGTATAAGATCCTGGACTTACCGAACGCACTAAATGTGTTATATTAATGTCTCCAGCTGGTATGCCATTGAAGCCTATTGCTCCGGTAATATTAATTCTATCGCCCGCTTGAAGACGGTGACCAATTTGGTTGATTGTTAAGGTATTAGAAGAGGATATGGTATCTATAGGATCATTAGCTAAATTGTCATATACTGAATCCAAGCTATTTGGAATAGGTATTGTGGTTGTATCTAAAGGGGTAATATTCGTTAGTGAACTTCCCAAAATAGCATATAGATGTGTATGAGTTCCAACCAGTGTAAACAAATTACCTGCTATAACTTGGGAATACATACTGCGTGGGCATCCTTTGATTGTCTTATTGTTATCAAATACAAAAGAAACCCAACCCCCTAGTTTTTGCGGTAAACCATTATAAAACCTAATGCCTTGTGCATCGACATAATGAACGGTATTTAATGACGTAGAATCAGGCTCAGGTTGAACACCGGGGGTTATTTGAATGGGTTTTAAAATATATGTCATGGACCCACCCCAATCCAATTTACAGCAATAGAGAGTACATCAGGGCGACTTGATCTAGGTATATTGGTTACCTCTATAAAAGTAACTCCATCATCAGAACGCCAAAAATTTATAGATGAGTTCGTTTGCCCTACAGCTACTATAGTACCGTTTCTACCTGCCCTAACATCAGAAAATTCGATACTCCCTGATAAAATTTTAGTCCAAGAACCAAGTGACGGATCTTGTGTAGTAAAAATAGGCCCAGTACTTTGTACACCGCCAGTAACATACCAACGATTATGAAATTCAGAATATGTAACGTTTAATATACCTTGTCCAGCGCCTACTCCACCGACAGTTTTTTTTGAAAAATTTATTCCATCTGAAGAAAAATAATAGATATTATCACCACTAGGAGCTACCCATTGACCATTACCATAACCTATACCACCGATAGCACTAAAAGTATTTGGTAATGAATTTGTTTTACTCCAACTTGCTCCGTTTGTCGTAGATCTCCAAAAGAAATTATCAAACGTTGTGGCTATTAATTCATTTGATCCATTCCAAGCAATTTCTTTCCCCCCTGATGTACCAAAAGACTCATTTCGGTTCCCTGCTTGACTCCAAGAATTCACAGGATCAGAAGAAAATCTAAATCCTGTGACTGTTAGAGGGCTGGCCGGCCTTACAACAATATGCACGTTTGAATTTGTTGAACCAAGCGCACCAACATCATCCGTATTAACAATTGTAGCTGAAAGTTGAGAGCTATTACCGTCAGAATCTATGAGAAGTGGCCGTTTATTTCTACCACGTAAAATAAATTTATCATTAAAAGGTAAATATTGAAGCCTATCCGATCTATAATTACCTGAAATTGTAATTGTTTGATTCCATGTAATACCATCGTCATCTGAGGCATATATTCTATTTTTATCATCAACAGCAATCCATGCTGGTTTGGCTGTAATACCAGAAGCCATCATACCGTTGAGAGTTGAAAATAAACTCATGTAATCACCTGTAGATTTGAGTTTACAAAAACATTTATATTACTGCCTGAGTCTCTACTTTCTAGACGGATAACACTGATTGCATTGGGATCTTCCGTAATTGAGAAATTACCATTTGTAGCTCGATAGTTTCCCCCACTTAAATCAATGGTTCGTCCTCCTGTTGCATCTTGTTCAACTTCAAGAGATAAAAATCCAACAATACCGGAGGATGGAAGATTGTTGATTGTAAGAGATGTGACGTCACCAACAAGCCTAAGACGCTGATAATGTCCATTTTCATAATCCAAAACAATAGCCCCACTACTATCTGACAAGTCAAAAAAAGTTTCTCCAAGATCAGAAACTTCGGCTTTCGTCAGTTTTTTGTCATTAAAGTCCTTATCAATGGGCTGCAATGAGTGAGCTTGATCATTAATATTATTGTTGCTATTCCAGGTTTCTCCCCATGTATCTTCCGATATCGGAGAATTGATAACAGGATTATTAAAAAGACCGTTAGGAACTGATGGCGTCGACATTGTTAGTTACTCCGTATTTTTTATGAATAAATGCAACTATCTGACGGGCTGCATCTGTTTTCATCTGTGATGGGTCAGTAATATAAGGTGGTAAAAGATGTTTAGGTTTTGAAAATTTTCTTGCGGGAGCATCGCCAATCTGGTCGTATACCCAATCTTCTTCTTTATCGTATAAAAAAATACGATCTTTTCCATTATCTTTGACTATTAATAGCTTTTCAAACATCTATCCCGCCTTAATCATTATTTGAAGAGAGTTAATTGTAAGAGCATCTAAATTGGTTGTATTGCGCAGATATAATTCATATATATCGCCATCGGCAAACAAATCTGGAACAGTTAAAGAAGCAGTATGGTCAAAGTTTTCAGCTCCAAGTTGCATAGTAATATTGGTCATTTTTGCACCATTCTTGTAAACGGTAAATTCATACAACTCTATAGATGGATCATCATCACAAGACAGGCTAATATGCATAATTCCTGAGAAATTTTGACCATTGGTATTCATTGTAAGTTCATTATTACCACTCATAATAACGCGCTCATTAACGCTTGATGCAATAGTGGTGCCTGCAACCTTCTCCCATTGATTAATGACATTTATTACAGTTGTCGTTGCATTTAACTCCATAACAAGACCACCTAAAACTTGTGAGTCTTGAACGTTTATATTGTGGTTAAACCACCATTTTACATCTGTATGATTAAATCCAGAAAGTGGAGTCCCTGTGGTTGAAAATAAACATCCTGTTACCCGCCCCCAGTTACCTATATTTGTTGATGCTGTTGCATTTATTGCAACAGCGCCCACACCAGTAGGCAAAGAGTTGTTAACAATATTGACGTCCGAAATTACCGCTGTACCAAAATCAACAGAGTTGTTTGTTACATTTGTAATGCTTGAATTCTCTAAAAGGAATGAATTACCAGTACCAATAAACCCAATACCATCAGTACTTGAATCAAATGAGCAATTAATAATTTTTACAGCATTAAAATTAGTGAATTTTGCAATATTGCTTGATGTGTCGGTAGCGACATCGTTGACGATTAAATTTTGTGTAGTATTACCAGAAGCCTCGATTGCATTACCACTAGTACAGGATATTTTGATCTTTTCGATAACTGTGAATTTGTCGGTAGATGTAATTGCCGAGCCAATGCCATCATAATTTAAGCTAGTTGATAAAGAACTTTGTCCTTTTATTGTATTGTTTATACCGCATTCTATGCGATCTGTTGTTATATCAATATCACCGTTAAACTCATAAATATGATTGTCTGATAGTGTGATAACACCCCCTACTGGTGTAGGAAGGTCGCTTTTTTGTTCTACTATGATATAGTTTGATAGCAATCCTGAGTTTAATTTATCTTGTACTGCGGTAGAAAGTTTAGGCTCTGTAACACTTAGGTCAGCTATCTTTCCAGTTGTTACGGCCAAGTTATCTATCTTTGGCTCTGTAACACTTAAATTATCAAGCTTAAGTGTGGTAATCGCACCATCAACTATATCAGCAGAGTCAGCTTGATCTAAAACGGCTAAATTTCCTAAGCCCAGTGTTGTTCTTTGATCTGCAACCGTAAAATCATCAATCAATTGCTTACCTGCTAAAGACAGGGGATAGGCGCTTACTAATCCATTGTTTGCCTCAAGTCCACCCGTTAGACCTGGATCTAATGTTGTGGGACCTATAACTTGTAATTCAGTAAGGACCCTAGTAATGCCTATATCTGCTCGTATATTAACTTTAAGATTGTCAACCTCTAGGCTTTCGAGTGGTCCTATTAACCCAGCAGAAACCACTTGAGCGGGAGAAGCAGTAGCAACAAATGTATTTACAACGTCAGAATCTTCCCGAGTGTTGACAATTATCTCGTCAGTGCTCTTGACTTCTTCAACACTACTGAGGGCCCCCCATAGACCGGAATGTAATGAATTAACCATTTACAAGAGCCTATAGTTATATTCAGAGGTATCGCCAGCATCACCAACTACCGTGAATCCTGTTGTTGTTGGTGGTAGGCTTAAATGTGGCAAATACCCTACAACTCCACCCACTGTTTTTAGTGTTGGAATCATAATAGTTGATGAGTTGCATCTATCATCTGCAACAAAGACGGGCGTATCTCCATTAAGCGTAAATGTTCTAACTCCACTAAGTTTCTTTAATTCTGAGCCTCCCTCCGGTAGTTCAGCATATAAAATACTACCACCACCAATATTAGTAGCTTCTGTTAATCTATTGATATTGGCTTGTCTAACTAGGTCAACCATGTGTTTTCTCCTCTTTAAATAATAAAATAATTGTATAATGATTGATCTCCGGCATCTCCTTCGACCGTAAAGCTTTTACTTGATTCTGAGGGTGGCACTGTAATACGAGGAAGGTTTCCTACTGTTCCAACCGCCGCCTTAAGGGTAAATGTAATAATAGTATTATCATTAATACGCTCATCATTTATAATAATTGGCGTTGTACCATTAAGATTGACAGTCCTTCCCAGAGTTTTCAATATTGAGACAGACTCAGAGCTACCAACTTCGCTATATAAAAGCTGCCCACCACCGATATTAGTAGCTTCTTCATTTCTTAAGATCATACCTTCTTGAATCGTTCCAACCATTATGTACCTCCCTAAAAATAATTGCTTGCAATACCAGCAAAAGTACTGTCATTCGTATTTACTATGTCTTCTACTACGAGTTTATTAGTCATAATTCTTTGCTTGTTTTGTCTTTGTAAGCGTTTAAATTCTTCCAAAGTTTTGTCTTTAAAAAACCTCCACCTTTCAATATCTTTTCTTTGATCAAGCCATATATCTTCTATCGTTTTTGCTTCAATGAGACGTGCCGCATTTTCTGTCCAATCATTTGTGTCGGAATCATTAACAAGATCCTCATAAGTTTTGACGTAAAATAGTTGAAGCGGATATTCTTGATCTGGAAATGAATAAACAAGAAGTTCATTGTTTTTTTGAGTATAAACAAATGGCCGCCCAGACGATTGATTATTTATTGAATCATATTGAAGGTTATTAATGCGTCTAAGGGGATAATGATTGTTATTATCAACAATTTGTAATCCGCCGTTTCTTACTTCATAGTTGAAATTAGATGGGATATCCTGCACAACTGGATTGTTAACGGTTAAGAGCAAATTTGCAACCGCCTCATTAAACCACATGTGTTCTTGCTCAAAGAAATCAATAGATGAGTTGATGGCAGCGGCAATTTGAGAATCTAAATAATCCTCATTCAATCGATCTTTAATGATTGACTGTAATTGTCCATAAGTTGCCATTTATATTTCCCTCATCATAAAGCATATGAGTGCTTGTTTTTAATGGTCGTAACTAAATTGCGTTACAACGGTTAAAGTTCCAGATTGCGTAATGTCAGCATTTTGAAAAGATATACCTAAAAAACCATCGACCTCCGTGGGAGATACAGAAAAACCCGCGCGTGTCGGTTCTGTGAGCCATGTGGTGTCCCCCCCATCCGCGGGGATAGTAGATTGTGTGATAAAATTTGCTAATACATTGCAATTGTTATCAATCAATCCCATACCAAATTCCAATGAACTCCCAGGATTGAGAGAGGTAACTTCTATTCTTGCATCTGAAAAGAGGAAACCAACCCCAAAAGGAATAATTGCAATAGTCCAAAAAGGACTAAGCACTTGAGGATCTATATCAATTACAGTACGTTGCATCATCATGCCTTGAGGCATATATTTAAATGATGACGAGTTTAAAGCTTCACTAGAGAATTGATCAATTATTCCACATACAGCCATATTTTTTTTCCTTATTCATCGTAGGTAAAACGACAATCTATATCTATTTCACCTGTTATAGTGGTATTAGCAGTATCAATCTGAAAAGATATATATCCATCTCCTGGTATTACTGGAGAATTACCCACGTTATGCGAAATGCCGGTAACGTCAGACGGCCATGTAAAACTACCCCCCGAATTAATTATTCCGCTACTGCTAACATAAGCCGCTGTATTTTCTCCTTGCGTATTATCAAGGACAAAACCAATATTTAGAGTTCCTGCCCCGAGATTATCAGACCTCAAAGAAAACCCATCTAAAACACAACCCTCTTGCACTCTTATCACTCCAATAATTGTGGCAATAGTAGTCCCAGTCGGAATCAATACTTTTGCTTTTTGGAACAACATCCCTTGTGACATGAATTTGTTTACTTTGGGATTGATCGCCTTATCAGAAAAAATCGTTGGTGTAGTCATTTCTATCTCTCTCCTTAACTATCGTATGAAAATGAACAATCTAGATGCACTACTCCGGTGCTACCGGTATTAGCCACAGCAATTTCAAAGCTTAAATAGCCAGGACCTGGCATTACAGGAGATCGTCCAACACTAAAAAAACCGGTGCCATCATTAGGCCAAAAGGTTGACCCTCCCGCATTTGTAATACCACTATCATTGATATATGCAATTTTATCCTCACCAATTGAAGCATCCAGTATATAACCGACATTTAATAATGCCCCACCACCTAAAGAATCAGAAGATAACCCCATATTGTTTAATACAAAACCTTCCCGAAACCTTATCATTCCAATGAGAGTACCTACCGTGGTACCACCAGGCACAAGAGCACTTGCTTTTTCAAACAGCATATTTTGAGGCGTGTATTTCGAAACATTGGGATTAATAGCCTTATTTGATAATATTGTTGGCGTAGTCATTTTTTTATTCCTTCTGTAAATTAAACATCATATGAAAATATAGCCTGGAGTTTCATTGTTCCGGGGTTAACACTTGTGCCCACATCAATCTGAAAAGTGATATAACCCTCATCAACTAATCGCGGTGAATTCCCAACGTTGTTGATTCCAAAACCCGTATTATATGGCCAAAATGTTCCCCCTCCGGCATTGCTGATGCCGCTTTGGTCAATATATTGCTTGAAATTTTCGCCCGTATCATTGTCTGACGTATAACCAACATTGAGTAATGCGCCCCCCCCTAGAGCAGTAGTTCGCGCAGTAAATGATATGAGAGTAAAACCAGCTTTAACACGTATCATACCAATCGTAGTTCCTGGAACTAGTCCAGCTTGAGGAGCAAAATTAGATTCTTGAAACATCACACCTTGCGGCATAAATTTGAATTGGGTAGGATTTAATGCTTCATCAGCGAAAAGCGTAGGAATAGTCATATATCCACCTATAAATCATAAGTAAAAGTCGAGATGATTTTTATCTCACCATCTTGATCAGTGGGGAAATCAATCAACTTTACTGTTAAATATCCAAAATCTGTCACTTCTGGAGAACGCCCCCCACTGAGAGCATCATCGAAAGGCCATACTATCGATCCCCCACCTACTGGGATTCCGGAATTATTTATATATGCTTGCGTATCCTCACCTATTGTGTCGTCGTATAAATAACCAACGTCAAATTTTGGCCCAGGACCAATACCGACTAACAAGTTGTCCGAATACAAATCAAAGGAAATAAGAGTCCAACCCGGTTGAAATCTTATCATTCCAAAAGTTGTGCCTACTTGCGTACCACCAGGAACAAACGCAGTTGCTCGTTGAGCTACAACCCCTTGCGGAACAAGTTTAGCTGAGAAACTTCTGATAGCTTTATCAGATAAAAAGGTCGGCTGAGTCATAATTAAACCTCGCTTACGTAGGTGGGCAAGCAAGGAGAGGCGAAAGGAAAAAAGGCACTCTCCTTGCTATTCAGTGACTAGAATGTGTGGGCAGCCGCATAAGTGGGCAGCGTTACAACACCATAATCCTCGTCGTTAAATACTAGTTTCTTAGCTCCGTAAATCATTCGAGCTTCAATACCTTTTAAGTAT
>CAYFQQ010000284.1:0-2391 GCA_964345265.1 uncultured Coxiellaceae bacterium | reverse complement strand
AAAGAATTAAATATCGCATATACTACTGCACAACGTGCAATCGAACTATTTGAAAAATTAAACATCCTGCAACAGCAAGGAACAGCAAAACGTAATAAAATCTACTGCGCAAAAAAAATATTGGATATTCTCGAAAAACCCGCAAGCTTCAGTTCGATACAGTAATTTTCACCGTATTGCAAAAAACATTCTAAAAGTTATTCTACACATGTGTTCTAAAAGGAGACGCAGATGGTAGATAGTTTTCAAAAAGAAATTCCCAAAGCTCGAGTTAACATTACACTCGATGTAGAAACTGATGGAGCTGTTAAGAAAAAAGAATTACCGCTCAAGCTTTTAGTTACTGGCGATTTTAGTAACGGCAAAACCAAAGGACCTATTGCTGAACGTGAACGAATTAATATTAATAAAAATAATTTTAATAAAATCATTGCTGACCTTGCTCCAGAATTAAATTTCACCGTTGCCAACAAGATTAAAAATGATGGTTCAGAAATGCGTGGTGCGTTAAAGATAGAGGCGTTAAAAAAATTGCATCCACGAGCAATAGTTGAACAAATTCCAGAACTACAAAATTTACTCGCAATGCGTAATTTATTAAAAGATCTCAAAGCTAATTTATTAGACAACGGAGCATTACGTCGCAGGTTAGAACAGATGGTAAAAAACAAGTCGCAACTCAAAATGCTGCAAGACGAATTGCATAAACAAGCCCCACTGGATGGTGAAATATTAATTAATCCGGAGTAAGAATTATGACTGTTGTAGAAGATTCAACTAGCAATTATATCCAACTCTGTGAATTAGCTGAAACCGTGCCCTTTAACCGGCAGCTTAGTTTAAGCAGCTTCACTAACAAAGAAGACATGGCAGCGCGTGATTTAAATGAACGTTTGACTGCTTCACTGCAAATATTTATCAATATGATTGCTGGAAATGAAAGCGCAGTTGAACAAGTTGATAAAATTTTATTAGATCATTACATTGCAAAATTAGATCAAGCTATTGGCGCGCAACTAGATGAAATACTTCACCATAAACAATTTCAAAAATACGAATCAACATGGCGCAGTCTAAAATATCTCATCGACAACGTAAATTTTCACGCCAATATTAAAGTAGAAGTTTTAGACGTTAATAAAGAAACCCTGCAAGCTGATTTTGAAGACGCACCCGACATGACACAAACTGGTTTATACAAACATGTTTACGTTCAAGAATATGATACTCCGGGCGGGGAACCAATTTCGGCAATAATTTCTAATTATGAATTTGATGCCAGCCCTACCGATATTACCTTACTAAGCGCAATATCAAAAGTTTCCGCAGCAGCTCATTGTCCTTTTATCGGTGCTGTTGGTGCGAAATTCTTTAACAAGGAAATCATCGATGACGTTACTAAAATAAATGATTTGAGCAATTATATGGAACGTGCCGAATATATTCGTTGGAATGGTTTTCGCGAAACCGAAGATGCGCGTTACATTGGTTTAACTTTACCAAGATTTTTATTGCGTCTGCCATATGGAGAACAAAATCCGGTGCGCAATTTTTGTTATGTAGAACGAGTCAGTGGTGAAACCGCAACAGATTATTTATGGGGCAATGCTGGTTTTACATTTGCTGCCAATATGGCACGATCATTTAATAAATACGGCTGGACATTAAACATTCGTGGTCCCGAATCGGGCGGCAAAGTGGAACAATTACCACTGCATCAATACGATATTGGCAAGGGTTTGCAAACCAAGATTCCGTCAGAAACAATTATTCCAGAAACACGAGAATTAGAATATGCCAATCTTGGTTTTATTCCATTGAGCTATTATAAAAACAGCGATTTTGCATGCTTCTTCTCAGCAAATTCGGCACAGAAGCCACAACAATATTCAACACCAGAAGCAACTGCAAACTGCAGGATTAATGCTCGACTACCCTATATTTTCTTAAGCTCACGATTAGGACATTACCTAAAAGTTCTGCAACGAGAAAATATCGGCTCGAATAAAAACCGTATTGAATTAGAAAGCGAATTAAATTCTTGGCTACAAAGTCTTGTAACTAAGATGAATAAACCTGGACCTGAATTAGCAGCAACGCATCCGCTGCGTGACGGCAATGTTACCGTGGAAGAAATTCCAGATAATCCAGGATTTTATAAGATTTCTATGTACGCAATTCCTCATTTTCAGATCGAAGGTATCGATGTACGTTTATCTTTGGTTGGGAAATTACCCAGAGGAAATGCACAACAATAGGATAGGAAAATTGTTAATTAATTAATAATCAAAATGGAGAAAATATTATGGCAAGTCCAGTATATGTAACTTTTACTGACGAACAAGGTCAGAAAATTAAGGCCAATGTGCAAATCAAAGGCAGGGAAGGCAC
>CAYFQQ010000283.1:0-3993 GCA_964345265.1 uncultured Coxiellaceae bacterium | reverse complement strand
ATGATACCCTTTCTTTACATCCATTGCGCCTGTTAGTTTACACTTGAAAACCTTCGGTTTTCAAACTTTCCCTTAAATGTACCCCGTGGCAAGCCACGGGGAAAATAGCAAGTTTTATATCAATATGTCCAGATTTTGCGGTAAAATTAGATTGTTTTACCTATATTAATGGAACATATGTTGAAAGGAATATTTTTAATCATATCAATTAGTTTACTATATATAACTAATGCCTTTGCCGCAAATCATGTTGTTAATCTTGTTATAGGCTACAAAACTGTTAATTTCGCTGGAAAATATGTCAAAGCCATAGCAGTTAATAACCAGATTCCGGGGCCAACATTGCATTTTAAACAGGGCGATCATGTCACCATTAATGTATCTAATCATTTAGATAAAGGCACATCTATTCATTGGCATGGGCTTTTAGTTCCATGGAATATGGATGGCGTAACAAATGTTACGCAAAGAGCTATCCCACCCGGCAAAACTTTTAGCTACAGTTTTACATTAAGACAATCCGGAACTTATTGGTATCATGCTCATGCCGGACTGCAAGAACAAAGAGGACTTTATGGCGGCATTATTGTTGATCCATCCCAGCAAAGGTTTCTTCATAACAAGGATTTTGTAATTGTTTTATCAGATTGGAGCAATACTCTACCTGAACAGATTTTTGCTAATCTTAAAAAAAATGGTGAATATTATTCCACCCTATTTCCGCATCAAGCCTCTTTAGTAGATTTCATGCATGATTATTTTACTGCTGCACCTATGCACAAAAAGATGATACTGCATAGTTATTATATGATGCAGAAGATGCGTATGGGCATTTATGATATCAGCGATATAGCTTATGATAAATTCCTGTTAAATGGACGCACTAAAGAGAATTTTTGGAGACAAGCCGTGCATGCTGGGGATATTGTTCGCCTGCGTTTTATTGATGCTGGTGCCAGTTCATTATTTAACATTAAAATTCCTGGAACAAGGATGCGAGTAATACATGTCCAAGGCAACGATATTGTTCCATATTATGCAAAGAGCATTATGTTAGCTCCGGGAGAGACTTATGATGTTTTAGTAAAAATTACTAAAAAGCAACCTTATGTTATTTACGCAGAATCTACTGATCAGGTCGGTGCTACATATGGCGCTTTACTGACGGCAAAAAATCAGCCGGTATCTTTTATGAGTATAAAGCCTTTTCCCAAACCAAAGTCAACGCATATGATGATGCCACCAAAATCAGCAAAACAATCTATAACTAAATACCGCCTTTTAAAAGCAGCTGTTAGAACTAATAATCCAAATAAACCAGTACATGTTATAAAAATAATGCTATCAGGATTTATGGGGCGTTATACATGGTTTATTAACGGAAAAGCGGAGTGGGAAGCTAAACCAATAATAATCAAATATGGACAAAGATACCGCCTTATCTTTACCAATCCTACAATGATGCATCATCCTATGCATATTCATGGACACTGGTTCATTTTACGTAATGGGCATGGAGCTTATGATCCTTTATTACATACTATTGATGTGCCGCCGAACTCAACAATTGTTGCCGATTTTGACGCCAATGAAAATGGCCAATGGTATTTCCATTGCCACAATCTCTATCATATGAAAGCAGGCATGGCGACTATCTTTCGTTATTCTTCTTTTAAGCATGTTCCAAATTATCTATCGGGACACAAACAAAATTGGTATGCCTCAAGTAAGCTGCATTTGGCAGTTGATCCAATTGACAATTTGTATAAGGGTTCGTTAAAAGCTTTGATTGGTTATGACCAAAATAAACTGCAACTTTATACGCATGAAGTTGAGTTTAAAGATGATAAAGCAGAACAGGCTGATTTGGATATTTTTTATTGGCGCTCATTAGGCCAATTTTGGGCAATTAAAGGAGGTGCGAATTATGTTTATAGACCGGCAGTCGATCCATATTTGCAGCCAGGTATAGGTATTGAAGGATTATTGCCATTTTTTATAGAAACCAATCTGCGTAGTTATTTTCATGGAAATAGTTTTAAATTTGACTTCGACTTTGAAAGAGAAACACACCTTTATAAAAAACTATTTTTAAATGTTGGGATGAGGAGCATACTTGCGACAAAAACTGTAACCAAAGATGAAATTGGTAGTGGATTAAATGAAACTGAATGGTTTGTTGGACCCGAGGTTGTCTTAAATCCGAAAATTTCTATTTTTGCTAAATTTGAGCAAAATTCATTTTATGGGATAAGAAAGAAAATGAGATTAAAAGATGGTGAAACTAGCAAAGAAAACGAGTGGTTGTTGGGATTTTCTTTATTATTATAATGGTTGGAAGTGTGCCGATTGAAAATTATTTTTATGGAATAACTATTCATTAGCCGCACCAAGACGAACAACATTTGCCATTTTTTCAAGAATATCAACATTAGTTACATTATGTCTGGATTAATTTCCGGATTTTTCCGGATTCATTAGCCAAACAGCATTTGGCTTTCACTTGCTTTATTATTAATCCTGCATTGGCTAATTCAGCCAAAAAAGGAAAAAAAGGGGTCAAGTCTCATTTTATAACATCTGCCATATTTGTGAGATTTGTAATATGTATTACATCCGTAGAAATTAGATACATAGAGATTTAATAAATAGAATTATAAAACGTTAAAATGTTGCAAGATGAGACTTGAAGCCTTTTAACGCCTTTTCTTTAAATTGTTATTTATGATTGCCATGACCAATTTCTAATTTCAACCATATCTTCTCCATATTGGCGAATATACGTTTTATGTTGTAATAGTTTACCAAGCAGCATTCTTTTGCTACTCTTAGCGATTTTTTTTAATTTTGGTACACGTTTTGTAGCATCTATTACTAAATGAAAGCGATCTAAATCATTTCTTACAAGCATATCAAATGGGGTAGTGCTAGTACCTTCTTCTTTATAACCTCGCACATGCAGATTTTTATGGTTGGTTCGACGATATGTTAATCTATGTATCAACCATGGATAACCATGGTACGCAAAAATAATAGGCTTATTAGTGGTGAATAATCTATCAAATTCCTCATCTGACAAGCCGTGGGGATGTTCCTCTTCGGGTTGTAATGTCATTAAATCTACTATATTGATAAACCTAATTTTAATATCAGGGTTTAAATGACGGATAAGCTTAGTTGCAGCCAACGCTTCTATAGTAGGTACATCTCCAGCACAGGCCATAACTAAATCAGGTTCAGAGTCTTCGTCATTGCTAGCCCAATCCCAAATTCCGATACCTGCTGTACAATGCTTTATAGCTACTTTCATATTTAACCATTGTGGTTGTGGTTGTTTGCCAGCTACTATTACATTTATATAATTGCGACTACCTAAACAATGATTAGCAACTGATAATAAAGTATTTACATCTGGCGGGAAATACACTCTAATGATATCTGCTTTTTTATTGACGACATGGTCAATAAATCCAGGGTCTTGGTGACTAAAACCATTATGATCTTGTCGCCAAACATGAGATGTTAACAAATAATTTAATGATGCAATTGGTTTACGCCATGGGACATCACTGCGAGATACTTTAAGCCATTTAGCATGTTGATTAAACATAGAATCTATAATATGAATAAAAGCTTCATAACAAGAAAAGAATCCATGACGTCCAGTTAATAAATATCCTTCTAACCATCCCTGACATGTATGTTCGCTTAGGATTTCTATTACTCTACCATTTGAAGAAAGGTTTTCATCTTCTGGGATGGTATTTGCAATCCATTTCCTATCTGTTTCTTCAAATATTGCAGATAATTTATTTGACGATGTTTCATCAGGACCTACTACGAGGAAATTCCGTGTTTTTTGATTTAACTTTATTATATCACGCAAAAACTTTCCCAAAACGTGGGTAGCCTCTCCAATAATTTTACCTGGCTTAGAGATTGTAAGAGCATAATCTTTAAAGTCTGGTAAATTTAACTCTTTTAATAATAAAC
>CAYFQQ010000282.1:0-3211 GCA_964345265.1 uncultured Coxiellaceae bacterium | reverse complement strand
CAACAGTAAGAACCATACCAGGTTTGAGTAAACGCCATTTGTCATTAATTTTATACTTACCTACATCATGAGCATCCATACCTAACCAATGGCCTATATAATGCATATAAAAAGACTTAAATGCCCGTTTTTTCAATAGCTCACTCAATTTTCCTTTCAGCAACTTTAATTCTATTAATTTTTCAGTGATAACTCGCTCGGAAACACGGTGTAACTCTATCCACGGGACTCCAGGTCGAATATGCTCGATAACAGTCAATTGTGTATCTAGTGCAGCTTGATAAATTGCTTTCTGTTCAGCAGTAAAACGTCCATTGACCGGAAAAGTACGAGTTATATCTCCGCAGTAATGTTTATAATCAGTACCTGCGTCAATTAGTACCAAGTCACCAGACTTAAGTTTGGCATCATTTTGGGTGTAGTGTAATGTACAACTATTAACTCCTCCAGCTACAATTGGCTGAAAAGCCGGCATACGTCCACCATTACGAACATACTCACGCAAAATCTCCGCTTCCAACTCATATTCCATCATACCTGGTCTACAAACCTGCATAGCATGAACATGAGCTGTTGCGGATATTTCAGCTGCTTTACGCAACAAAGCAATTTCTTCATTATCCTTGTGGGTACGCATTTCATGCGTTATTTTACCGATATTAATAAAATCACTAGGTGAATTAATTCCAGCCCGTTCCTTATCAGTTATCTGTTGCAACCAATACATGATCCGTTCATGATCCTCATGATCACCGATATTAAAATATATTCGCTCCTTATTCTTGATAAGTTCCGGTATCATGGTATTTGTTATACTGACCGGAAAAGCTTGATTAGCACCATAATTTCTACAAGCTCCTAACTGACCTACTCTGATTCCTGTCCAAATTTCTTCTTTAGGATTTTTCTCAAGATTAAAAAGAACATACTCCCCCTCTTTACGGTTCGGGACAAAAACTGCAATAGCATTTGATTCCGGATAACCAGTAAGATAATAAAAATCACTATCCTGTCGATATGGATAAACAGTTTTTCTATGGTAATGTGGTTCTTTAGCTGCAAATACAATAGCAATACTGTTATTACCAATCTGCTGTAATAAACGCTTTCTTCTTTTTATAAATACATTACTGATTTTCATGATGTTACCTCAATTATTTTTCTGCACGTGGATCTAACTCAGTAGCTACCGGTGTCATACGTGGCACAGCCACAAACTCTTGCTGCTCTTCCACTGGAGTTCTGGATTTCCTGGTATGACTCCATAAAAAAAACAATCCTAAAATTCCCGAAACTAAAGCAAAATAAACAAACAGTCCTAATGGTCCTATTGTGTGCATAAAACCAGGAACAAGGAGTGGACCTATTATCGAACCGACTCCATTGACAAGTAGTAACCCCTGTGTCGCAGCAATAATATCGCCAGCTTTTAAATAGTCACATGCATGACTCATACTAAGCGGATATAATGCAAAAGAAACACCGCCAAAAATAAATATCAAGATTAAAAATATCGTATGCGTATAATAAGCAGTAAGCATTAATGCAAAACTTACCATTAAAGATGCAAAACTTATCATAATTAATACCCTGCTTCGATCAAAATTATTAGATATACGTCCAACCGGATATTGTAAGAACATCGCTCCAATAATTATTACTCCCATAACTAAGGCAACATAAGACGTTGGTTGGTTAAACTGTTTAACAAATAAAGGCATTAGTCCATAAATAACAGCAGTAATTAAACCACCCGAAAAACAGCCAACAACACCTGATGGAGAAACTTTATACAATTGTCGAAAGTTCAATGGAGTAATATCTTCAAGATTTGGACAAGCTGCTCGAGTCATCGATAAAGGCACAATTGACAATGAACATAACATAGCAATTATAGAAAACAGAATAATACCACCAGGATCACTAACATTTAAAAGGAATTGGCCTCCCGCTAATGCAGCATAAAAAGATATCATATATAAAGATAATACCTGACCGCGCAATTTTCGCGGAGCTACGATCAACAACCAACTTTCTATTGCAATATAAAGTCCCGCTGTACAACAGCCGCATATAAAACGTAATACAATCCATACCCAATTATATATGAGCAATCCTTGCAGTATAGTTGCAACTGCCAGGACTGAAGCGAAAGTTGCATAAACTCGAATGTGCCCAACTCTTCGGATAAGAGTTCCGATATAAAAAGAACCAAGCACAAGACCTATATAATAACTTGTAGTAATAACTCCGATTATCCAGGCCCCACCTCCTTCCATTTGCAATCGAACAGTTAACAAAGTAGTAAGCAACCCGCTTCCCAAAGTGAAAATAATCAGACTTAATAATGGAGTAGAAATTAATAAAATAAGTTGTGACACGGTTAAGAAACCGACAAATTGGTAATTGCCACTTGTTCCGGATTATCTAAATCGGGCACTCGAATGACAATTACATTAATAGTAAAAGATTGCTTCGTTTCCTCACCCGCATTTTTATCAGCAAACTTATAAGTGATCGATACTGGTATTTGAACTCTCCAAGCATAATGGCCATTAATAATACCGTCATCTAATATCGACGGTGTGCCAACTATCTTTGTAGACATAAACAATTTTTTGTTAATAACTTCATCAAGTATTCTTGAATTTTTAAGCATATCATTAAAATCTTTCCAACCACTATCAGTAAATGACTTTCTTAAATTCTCAAATACTTTTCTATAATTAGCAAAATTAAAAGTATATGCTGATGTAACAGTTTTCCTAGTCCAATCCAGTAATTTCGTGGGTTTAAGCATAGGGTTGCTCAAGGGATATAGCTGGGTTACCTCACCACTATGAGCATTAGAAGCATAAAATTTACCGGGATCATGAGGAGTGGTAACATATAAATAACCCAAAACGCTAACTAAAACAGCGTTTAGTAATATTATTAGTAACAAAAAAGCAGCTGCGCGACGAAAATTATTTCGGTAATAATTACTGCTAAGTCTATTAAGTTCGTGGTGAATTTTTTCTACCTCTGATAAATCTTTTACCATAATATATAAGTATAGCAGCCATATTTAATAAATACCAAATAGCTTCTATTCAACCAGCAATTCTCATTTTGATGCTGTCATTCTCGCGAATGCGAGAATCCATTTAATTTGGGGCTCTTTGGATACCCGCCTTCGCGGGTATGACGTGAAATAGCACTTAAAATTGGT
>CAYFQQ010000281.1:0-3686 GCA_964345265.1 uncultured Coxiellaceae bacterium | reverse complement strand
TACAATTAATTGAGAAAATGAATCTTTCATGGCGCGATTTATATTACGACATTATTCAATAACTAATTTGAGATTCCCGCTTGCGCGGGAATGACAGAACATTTATTCAACAACGCCATATTTTTAGAAGCGTCTTTAAGCTTTTGTTAATAGAGATAGGTTATAATTTTAATATCACCTTATGATATGATTTAATATTAGAGTTGGTATTGTATAAAAGAGGTAACAATTATGTTAAATGATCAAGAAGATAATTCAAATCACCTTAAACAAACTTGTTTCACTTTATTTGGACGAAAACCGGCTGATTGGGCAAGTGCCGCAGGAGGTGCAGTATTAGGAGGATACGCAGGATTTCAATCTAGTAACCTTTTTTTCTTTAATGATAATTCTACTGAAGCAACCTTAACTTGGGTAGTAGCAGCATCTGGATTATGTTTATGCGGAGCCTGTGTTGGAGCGATTAGCTGTAATTTAGCAGTGCGTGGGATTCGTGAAACATTTAAATGCTTAACAGGATATCAAAAAATTCCAGATATTGAAGAAGGAACTAATCCTTCTCCTTAAATTCAATAAATAATTCGTGGAGTAATAAAAATTAATAATTCCTTACGCCTAGTCTCACTTCTATTATGACGAAATAAAATACCAACGAGTGGTATCGATCCTAAAATAGGAATTTTAGTTACCACATTGTCTTTATCTTGCTCATAAATACCGCCTAATACCACAGTTTGTTTATTATTAACTATGACCTGCGTGTTAATCTCTTGCGTATCAATCGCAGGAACTCCTTGAACATTAAAAACACTAACTTTGTCTTGATTAACACTGATATGAAGTAATATTTTATTTTGTGAAACAATTATCGGGGTAACTTTTAAGGCTAATACCGCTTTTTTAAAGGCAATATTAGTATTACCATACGAAGTTCTTTCTTGATATGGAATACTTTCACCAGAATCAATATAAGCAGGTTCACGATCAAGAGTGATTAATTTTGGTCTAGAAATAATTTTTCCATGTCCTTCACTCTCCAATGCTGATAATTCCATATCTAACAATGTATCAGTATTTAATTTGGCGAGTGTAAAACTAAAATGGCCTACATCAGTAGAAACAGACGGTAAATCCATAGTCAATCCATCGCTAGTTTTGTTCCCTATTTTTTTTGTAGTACCAAACTCCAACCCCAACTCTCGAGTAAAATTTTCATCAACATTAACCACACGTGCTTCTATCAATACTTGTTTAACAGGTACATCAATACTTTTTATAAACTCGCGAATTTTATTTAATCTATTTTTTTCATCTTCGATCCATATTGAATTAGTACGTTTATCGACACTAATGCTGCCTTTGAGTGACAAAAAATTACTACTCTTTGACGTTAATAACTTTTCCACATCTTCAGCTTTACCATAATGAATGGGAATTAAAACACTAGACAAAATTGTGGCAGAATTTGCAATGTTATTATCATTTTTTAATGAAGATTCTTGAAATGGATCACGAGTAGCAGAAATAGTTTTTATACAAACCAACATTAGAATAAAAATAACTAATAATTTACGCATTTAATTTTTACTATAAATAATACAAAGAGCTTGCATGACTAAATCACTCTGTTTGTCATTTATTTTCGTTAATTTAATATTAGGTAAATCGACAAAATAAAATGTATCCAATAAAGTAGTTATAACTTGGTTAAGTTGATAATAATTGCCGACTATAACCAGTTGTACAGGATGTAAGATTAACCAATTTTTCTGCCTCACTGGTAACGGTTGTACTGTTTTCAATGTCACATTATTTAGTTTTCCAATTTTTGCTAACTGATCTAACAGTAACGGTTCTGTTATTCTTAAATTTAATTGCCTCTCATATATTGCATAAGCACTATTTAGTTTTGATATTTGTTGTTGATAAGATGACAGATTATTTATTTGAGATTGTCGCTTTATTAAATTTCCATTTAATATTTCTTCATTCTGTTTCGCATCAGTCAATTCACTGTATGAATTTTTAATAAAGATAATGTATCCGATTAAAAACATTAACAATGAAACCGAAAAAACCATAATAAATTTTATAAATTTATTAGACATTTCAATATGAATTTATTTTTATCACTATTATGTAATTTAACTTCTTGCAAAGTAGGTTTTGATAGCCACTCGGACTGATTAACATTTTCGACTAATGCAACTATATCAGTGTGCAATCTAGCTTCTCCAATTAAAGTTATCTCATTACCCTTTTTAGTGAATTCTGTTAGGTAAACACCGGTTGGAACAATCTCTGCCAACTCATTAAATAAGGAAATATTCTGTTTATTTTTATTTTGTAAAGTTTGAATATCTTTTGTCCGTTCAATCAAATTCTGTTTCTCCTGTTGCAATTTCGTTACTCGTAAATATTTATTATCCAATGCATGAATTTGCTGATTCATATGAAGCATTTCAATTTTCTGTTGTCTTATTTCATATTTCAAAATCATATACCATATAAAAACGATAATTACGGCAAATAATGCACTTGCAAATAGAACTACAAAAGATCGTTGCTTGCGTTTTTTGCGCAGCTCATCACGCCAGGGTAATAAATTAATCATTTACTAAACTGCCACAAAGCAAGCCCAAAGCTAATCATCATATTATGAGCAACTTTGCGCAAAGCCAAAGCATCAACATGTCCAGAAATTTCCATATCAACAAAAGGATTTGCTGTGCATGCACGTATACCAGTTAGGGCAGAAATATTTTCTAATAAATCTGCACAATCAGCATTTTCTCCAGACATTATTATGTGATTTACTTTACAAGGATTTGTGGCAAAACATAATTGCAATTCATTACAAATTTGCTCGGCAATATCACCTTCAATAATATTTTCTTCCTTTGCATAAAGTATTTTTCTCCCTTGTTCAAGAACAGATAATAATAAACTTCTCTTTTTCAAATTAATTACTGCAATAACACCATCATACTTTATAGACTGCTGCAGTACCGCCCTCTGTAAAGCGAATAATTCCATATCTACCGATTTTATTTTCATATTTGTGCAACACATTAACTCTTTTTTTGCGGCTACCTGTTCACGTTTTGCTGCTATCATTTCAATATTGACTTTATCAGGAGAATTTTTCACAGGCCCTAATCTATCGAAATCAATACAAATATCCTGCACTCCGAATCCAGTAAGTTTCTTCATATTCATTAGTAAGTAACTTTCTATCTCGTCGACATCAAGTCGAGCATCTAACTGGATATTTTTACTAATTACCGAAGAGTATGGAAGACCAATTACAGCCAACTTTGTTTTTACTCCACTCAGTTTTATTGCCTCATTCAGTGCTTGGCTAATATCATTATTACTACAAATAGCATAAGATTCAACACAAAGTCCTGCGCGCGTTTTGCTCAATTCTATTAGTCTCACAGTATTAGTATCGAAGTCGATGCCAACAGATGCAGACCGCTTTGCCCTAAACCTAGGAATTAACATGATTGATACAATAATGAAACTTATCTCACGCAACAATACAGGGAAAAACACGTACCACCACCAGCAATTCTCATTTTGTTAATTAAATCTACTCCGTTGGCATTTAAATTTTGTCATCCCGTCATGGATTGACGGGATCCAGGCTACAGGGATGTAAAAAGCATACTAAATTTGCGTCA
>CAYFQQ010000280.1:0-1974 GCA_964345265.1 uncultured Coxiellaceae bacterium | reverse complement strand
TGAATGATATGTTAGTCTGGATGAATCAAATTTAAAAATGATAAGCAATAAAGCAAGAATAATAATTTTTCTTTTTTTAATTATATTAACATTAAGCATTGTAACAAGCGCTGCGATATCAGAGGGTTCACAGGCTTTGCAGTTCAATATAGCATATTATTACTTCAGCTATAAAGAAAATGTACCATCTCCTCTGCAAAGTACAGAAAGAAATTGGTTATTAGGTTATCGTTTTACCCACGAATTTCAAAATGTGAATAAGTCAATTTTTACACGATTCTCATTTGAATACACCAATGACGAAACCATATATAGAGGCATAACTTCAAATGGCGATTACCTTATATTTGATTCACCCAATAAGCTATATATCATACAAGGTAATATAGGTTGGATTTTTAAGAGAATTAGTGAGAGACAACTATGTTTATCAACTTACCTGGGCTTAGGATATTACTATTGGAGCCGTGGAAAACCAAAGCTAACACGTTCATATATTGCTCACAATACAGAATACATATTGTGGTTGTTTCCAATCGGTATCCGAGCAAAATATCATAATAATGAACAATGGACTCTTGTATTGGATATATCAATGAAGATAGGATTTCATGGAAGTACAAAGTTTAACTACTCTGAAGTATTGCCAGAGTTTAATAATCCTAAGGCACGTTTGAAAGATAAGATAGCTTTGAAAATACAACTTCCATTACAATATCAACTCTTATCTTTTTGGTTCATAGTTATCACTCCCTGGTATGAATATTTTCCGTTTGGACAAAGTAATATTGTTGATCTTTATAGTGCTGGTCTGGTTTACAAACATATTTTTGAACCTGAAAGTAAAACCCATAAAATAGGTGCTTATTTGGGTTTTAAAATAAAATTTTAGAAATATCTTATTTTCAGTTTTTGTTTTATGAGAAATTGCAAAATATATATTTTAGTTATTAGTAAATTTTAAAATTATGTACGATATAATTTCTATAAAAACAGGTCAACCAGAGTTTGATAATTTTTTCCCGCTGATCAAATCCTTTCTTGACAAAGACACAATGGATATTGTCATAGATGATAGAAAAATCTGGGGTTATAGAAGCCCTGATTCGAAGGCAATTTGGTTTCGCGATTTTTCTGATATGTTTAGAGGTATGAAATATTTTGAAAAAGATTTGAAGAGTACAATCGATCATTTCGCTGAAACACAAGCGTATAATGGACAGATGTTTGATTATTTCACCACATTCCCGGAAAAACTTCCTTGTGAGCGGGATAACTGAACCAAGTATGTACGTGTGCCTGTAGAAGATGATGTGGAGTTTCCTTTCGTGAAAGCAGCTTATCTTGCCTGGCAAATAACTGGAGATGATACCTGGACTGAGAGCTTACTGCCCAAAATGGAAAAAGCATTGCAGTACATTCTTACGCATCCCTGGCGCTGGGATAAAAATCTGGGACTGGTGAAACGTCAGGGCAAACGCATTTTAATCAATTTCCACAACCAGAGGCGGTGGCTTGATATATTAGCCCTGGAAGGTGCGTTGTTAGATTTGGTGGTTATTTTGTATTTCGGTGCGTTTCGCCAATCGTTTTATCGTATTTTACACAACTAAAGTCATGTATTTTGACCTCATTATAACTAACTATGCTCAAAACAGTATATAAAAAATCCGAAGCGGCACACCAAAACATTATCCAGTTTTATCTAACAATGTTTTACTCAATACCAGAATCTGATTGGATTTCCCTTGTTAAACTTGCTTAGTTGGATGCCCATTAAATTTATCACTTTTTAGAGAATCGAATTTATTAATACGTTTACAGCTAATACAACGGTAGAATCCTTTCAGGGGACCACTACCAGAGGTAATGGTTTATTAAAAGAATCAAAGGGGTCTTATTGTTCTCTTTTTCTTTACTTTCAGCTTTGATAATTGCAATGGCATTTGTGAATTCTGTTAATCCATCTAAAAA
>CAYFQQ010000279.1:0-5711 GCA_964345265.1 uncultured Coxiellaceae bacterium | reverse complement strand
TTAATGCTGTCATTCTCGCGAATGCGAGAATCCATTTAATTTGGGGCTCTTTGGATACCCGCCTTCGCGGGTATGACGTGAAATAGCACTTAAAATTGGTCAAAATTAGAATTGCTGATTACAAACGTCTTTTTTAGTTGCAACTCATGATTTAAGTTTAGCTAAACGTATGCATCGTAAGTTAATTCTTGAAAATTCTACTTTTAAATAATTATCAATAGAGCTTTTTTACCGTAATATCGTAAATTCGGGCTTCGGTAACTATCATATTTAAAGGGACATCCCATGGTTGTGGAATCAAAACTGATGATTTTTGGAACTCATAGGCAATACCTATTAGATATGGTTTATTACGGCGCCGTAACCGTTTAGTAAAAGCGAAAGTTCTGTCGTAATAACCAGCTCCGGTACCTATACGGTTACCATTGATATCAAAAGCGACTAGAGGCAGGATTGCTATATCTAAGTCCTTAGGATTGATAAGCTTACAAGTTTCACGGCATGGCTCTGGAATGTTATAACGATTATTAATCAGTAAATCATTCTTGTTATATTTTGCGAATAATAATTTGTAATTTTTCATTACAATTGGCAAATAACAAGTTTTATTTTCTTGCCAAATATGTTCCATCAACGGTCTGGGATCCGTTTCTCCTCGCACTGGAAAATAAGCAGCGATGCATTTGCTATTTTTGAAAATGTTTGTGTTAGAAATGAAATTTGCTACTTTTATGGACGCTTGTTGCTGAAACGTCGATGTCGATTTGGCGCGGTTATTTAAAATTTCTTTACGCAATTTTTTAATATCAAACATGGTGCATTTTTCTAAGTAGACCTCCGTAATACCGTTGTAGGGTTGCGATCCCTTTACGCATAAGTATCAGTTCAAAAACTTTACCTACCGGCGAATATTACAGAAGACGAAATATTGTAACATGAATCAAGCCTGTTCCACCAACGCTTGTTCTATTTTATTTTGCAAATTATTTATTTGTTGATTCATGTGATAAATATAAGCACGATTTTGATTTTTTTGTGTAAGCAGTTCGTGGGTGATATTGAGTGCAGTTATAACTATCAAATTGTCCATATTAACTAATTTTTTTTCATCATCACTACGATGTATTTCACGTATTTTATTATCAAAATATTTAGCAGCCTTGTGCAGATCAGAAATTTTGTCAGCCGGACATTTGACATTAAAATCTCGATCCATAATTTTTACAGTAATGTCATTTTTTTCAGTCATAGTATTTCTTCTTTTATTCGGGTTATGATAGAGTTTAATTTTTGATGAGCGGTTGCCATTTTGTTTGATAGTATAGCACGCTCTCGTATCGTTTGGATAAGCTTTTTACGTAGTACTTTGTTTTCCGCATCAAGCTTAGAATACGAGTATATTAAACTTTCAATTTGTAATTGTAAGTTTGTAAAGTTGATTTCATTCATGTTGTATCCATTTATAATTTACGTTTTCAATATTCAAAAAAGATGTTTTAATATAATACTTTAATAAATTAGGGTCAATGATTTATTGCAAACTGAGGAGAATTTCATGGCTACTGATAAGAAACTTAAACCAAAGCCTGTTTATATAGACCGGCTACCACCTTGTAATAATGCCTGTTTGATAGGGCAAAATATACAGAAATGGCTATCATTGGCAAAGAAAAGCAAATTTCAAGAAGCTTGGGGAGTTATTATGCAGAATAATCCTATGCCTGCGATTTTAGGAAGAGTCTGTTACCATCCCTGTGAAGACGCATGTAATCGTTATGGGTTTGATAGCCCAGTTAATATTAATGCAGTGGAAAGATTTTTAGGGGATATGGCACTTAGTGAAAATTGGGCTGTAAATAGTAATGTAGAGAAAACAGGGAAAAAAGTACTCGTTGTTGGTGGTGGTCCTGCTGGTTTGTCAGCGGCCTATCATTTATGTTTACTAGGTCATAAAGTGATTATTTATGAAGCAGGGTCTGTGGCTGGAGGTATGACACACTATGGTATTCCCAAATATCGATTGCCTCGTGAAATTATCGATGCAGAAGTAAAACGAATTCAGAATATGGGTATCGAAATCATCTTTAATCACAAGGTAGAGGATGTCGTTTTTGAACAGAATAAAGGCGATTTTGATGCGGTATTTATTGCCGTAGGAGCACCACTAGGTCGTAAAGTAGATATTCCTTGTAAGGGTAAAGATTGTACGATTATCGATGCAGTAAAATTTTTGTACGATGTAGAATTTAATAAACCTCCACAAATTACAGAACAAAAAGTTATTGTTTACGGTGGTGGTAATACAGCTATTGATGCAGCCCGCACTGCAGTTCGTCTAGAAGCGGGGAATGTAGAAATCATTTATCGGCGTAACCGGGAAAAAATGCCAGCATTTGATTTTGAAATTGCTGAAGCAAGTGAGGAAGGGATTAATCTTAGATTGTTGCGCACTATTAAACAAATTAATGATAAGGATATAACACTTGATATTATGGAATTAAACGAAGAGGGCTGGCCTTGTCCTGTTGGGGAAACAGAGCATATCGGTGCTGATACAGTTATTTTGGCTTTAGGCTTGAGTGTTGATACCTATTTCCTACGTAAAATTAAAGGCATCGAATTTAGATCGGATAATACAGTAGTAGTCGATAAGCATATGATGACGAAGAGTAAAGGAATATTTGCTGGGGGGGATATGATTTCGACTAATCGCAGCGTTACTATAGCTGTCGGTCAGGGCAAGAAAGCGGCGTATAATATTGATGCTTATTTACGAGATGAACAATATATTAAAAGCCCGAAACATGAATTAGCTGATTATGAAAAGCTGCATACTTATTTTTACAGCAAAGTTGACAGAAAAGAGCGAAGTCAGATTAGTTTTCCAGAGCGCAGGGAAACATTTAATGAAGTAGTAAATGGTTTTGAAGAAGGTGAAGTAATCTATGAAGCAAATCGCTGTTTTTCATGTGGTAACTGCTTTGAATGCGATACCTGCTATAATGTTTGTCCAGTTAAAGCTATTACTAAATTGGGCTCTGGTAAAAGATATCGCATCGACGATGAAATATGCATTCGTTGTGGTCTATGTGCGAAAAAATGCCCTTGCGGCGCAATTAAAATGAGCGAATAATAGTCAATTAAAATAGGAGGATATTTTAATGAATAAAATCACCCGCACAATGGACGGTAATGAAGCTACCGCTCATATTGCTTACAAAGTTAGTGAAGCAAGTATTATTTATCCTATTACCCCTTCAACTCCGATGGGGGAATTAGTTGATCATTGGATTGCTCAGGGTAAGAAAAATCTTTGGAACACGATTCCTAGAGTAATAGAAACGCAGAGTGAAGGCGGGGCCGCAGGTGCCTTACACGGAGCTATACAAACTGGAGCCCTAGTAACCACGTTTACTGGGTCTCAAGGCTTGTTGTTGATGATTCCTAATATGTATAAGATTGCTGGTGAACTTACGCCAGCTGTGATTCACGTTGCATCTAGATCTCTAGCTTGTCAAGCGTTATCTATTTTTGGTGATCATTCTGATGTGATGGCAACACGTAGTACTGGTTTTGCTATGTTATGTTCTGGCAGTGTGCAAGAAGCTCATGATATGGCGTTGATCGCTCATGCAGCTACTTTAGAAGCAAGGGTGCCGTTTTTGCATTTCTTTGAAGGTTTTCGCACTAGTCATGAAGTTAATAAAATTAAACTATTAACTGATCAGAATATCAAAGCGATGATCGATGATAATTTAATCCTAGCTCATCGAGAACGGGCGTTAAATCCAAATCATCCATTTATTCGCGGTACTTCACAAAACCCAGATGTATATTTCCAAGCTCGTGAAGCGGTAAATCCGTTTTATCAGATGACGCCAAAGATTGTGATAAAGTATATGAAAAAATTAGCCCAATTGACCGGCCGTAAATACAACTTGGTAGATTATTTCGGCGATTCGAAAGCTGATAGAGTCATAGTGATTATGGGTTCGGGAGCAAAAACCGTTGTGGAAACAATAAATTATTTAGCAAAAGACGATGAAAAATTAGGTGTTATTCAAGTTCGTTTATATCGTCCTTTTCCTGCCGAGCAATTTTTAGCTGTTTTACCAAAGACAGTTAAAGCTATCGCAGTGTTGGATCGCACTAAGGAACCTGGTGCAAGCGGTGAACCCTTATATCAAGATGTAGCAACTGTTTTAAATGAAGCTTGGTTACGAAAAACTTTACCAATTAAAAGAGTTCCGCAGCTGATTGGAGGACGTTACGGTTTGTCTTCCAAAGAATTTACCCCTGCTATGGTTAAGGCTATCTTTGATGAATTCGGCAAAGATAAACCCAAAAATCACTTTACAATTGGTATTGATGACGATGTCACCAAAACTAGTTTACGATATGATCCTGATTTTGTTACTGAATCTGATAAAGTGGTACGTTGCGTATTTTATGGGTTAGGTTCTGATGGGACTGTCGGAGCTAATAAGAATTCAATTAAGATTATTGGTGAAGGCACAGATTTTTATGCACAGGGGTACTTTGTGTATGATTCAAAAAAATCAGGATCTCGTACCGTTTCACATTTGCGTTTTGGGCCAGAACCAATTAGCTCACCTTATTTAATGCAATCAGCTAACTTTATCGGGGTACACCAGTTCAACTTCATATATAAAATTGAAGTATTGGGACTTGCAACCGAAGGCGCTACTTTACTACTAAACAGCCCTTACAGAGCAGAAGAAGTTTGGCAGCATCTGCCTTGTCCGGTGCAACAGACAATTATTAACAAGAAACTATCCTTTTATGTCATCGATGCATATATGGTAGCGCAGGGGGCTGGCATGGGTAATCGTATTAATACGGTTATGCAGACTTGCTTCTTTGCACTTTCAGGAGTTCTACCAAAAGATAAAGCAATAATTAAAATCAAACATACCATTCATAAAACTTATATCAATAAGGGTGAGGATGTGGTTAAGAAGAATTATGCTGCCGTAGATAAATCTTTAGAAAATCTACATAAGGTAATAATCCCTAAACGTGTCTCAAATGATGCTTGTGAAATGCCACCTTTGGTAAGTAGTAAAGCTCCAGAATTTGTACGTGATGTAATAGCTAAGATGATGGCAGATCAGGGTGATCAGTTGCCGGTAAGTGCATTACCAGCTGATGGAACATATCCTTGTGGAACTACCAAGTGGGAAAAACGTAATGTATCTCTATTCGTAGCAGATTGGGATCCTGAAACCTGCGTTCAATGTGGCAGATGCAGTTTGGTATGCCCACACGGGGTAATTAGAAGTAAATATTATGATAAAAAGCTGTTAAAAAAAGCCCCAACCGACTTTAAGTCTGCACCATTAAAAGGAAAAAGTGCTAAAAATAACCAATTCACTTTACAAGTTTATATAGAAGATTGTACCGGATGCGCTTTATGTAATTATATTTGTCCGGCCAAAAGTAAACAAAAAGTAGGTAACAAAGCCATTAACATGGTTTTACAGGAACCAATATTAAACAAGGAAAGGAAGAATATAAAATTTTTTGAAGTACTCCCTTATGTCGAGCGCAACAAGATCAACGCTTCAACAGTAGCTGGATTGCAATATTTAGAGCCGTTATTTGAATTCTCAGGTGCTTGCTCTGGATGCGGTGAAACTCCATATGTAAAATTAGTTAGCCAATTATATGGTGACAGAATGTTAGCCGCT
>CAYFQQ010000278.1:0-1543 GCA_964345265.1 uncultured Coxiellaceae bacterium | reverse complement strand
AGCCTGGATCCCGTCAATCCATGACGGGATGACAAAATTTAAATGCCAATGAAGTAGATTTAATTAACAAAATGAGAACTGCTGACATAACATTTATCCTTTTTATGTAAAAACAATTTTTCTGACTTCGCTAAATTTAAAAAGGATAAATGTTATGTATGTCCCCTATACTGTCCTAATCTTTGCAAAGCGTCGTTTACCTATTTGGAAAATATGTTGTTCACCGCGAGCCATTTTTATATTGTCTGCTATTTTTTCACCATCTATTTTAACAGCTCCCTGTTTAATTAGGCGAATCGCTTCTGAGGTACTATCAACTAATCCAGCCTGTTTTAATAAATTTGCAACGGGCGTATCCCCTTTTAATTTTATTTCTAAAATATCTTCGGGGATAACACCGTGTTTGAACCTAGCTATAAAATTTTCTTTGGCTTGTTGTGCTGCATTTTGATCATGAAATCTAGTAACAATTTCTTCAGCTAATTGCATTTTTACGTCACGAGGATTTAATCCCTTTGAAACTTGATCACGTAATTTATTAATTTCAGATGCTGATTTAAAACTTAACAATTCATAATAACGCCACATCAGATCATCTGATATCGACATTATTTTACCGAACATTTCATCAGCTGATTCTTGGATACCTATAGCATTATTGTATGTTTTCGACATTTTCTGAACACCATCGAGGCCTTCCAATAATGGCATAGTTATCGCGACTTGGGGCTTCTGGCCAAAATGTCTTTGCAGATCTCTGCCCATAAGTAGATTAAACTTTTGATCAACGCCGCCTAATTCCACATCCGCTTCAATTGCTACCGAATCATATCCTTGAACTAATGGATATAAAAACTCATGAATAGCAATAGATATGTTAGCAGTAAATCTTTTTCTAAAATCTTCTCGTTCTAGCATTCGTGCTACCGTATAGGTTCCTGCTAATTTAATCATATCAGCAGCATTCATGGTGCTCATCCATTCGGAATTAAACATGATTCTGGTTTTATGAGAATCTAGAATCTTAAAGACCTGTTCTTTATACGTCTTAGCATTTTCCATTACTTCCTGTCTTGTTAGCGGAGGACGAGTTGCATTTCTTCCCGAAGGATCACCGATCATACCGGTAAAGTCACCAATTAAAAATATTACCTCATGTCCCAAGTCTTGAAATTTGCGCATTTTGTTAATTAAAACCGTATGCCCTAAATGTAGGTCTGGAGTTGTCGGATCAAATCCAACTTTAACTCGTAAAGGTTTACCAACAGCTAATTTTTCTTTCAATTCGGGCTCAGAGATAATCTCTTCAGTACCACGCCCAATTATTTGTAAAGATTCTTCTATATTGTGCATAATTTTCGCCTATAATTATAAGTAGCAATTATATAATATTTTTTCTTACACTGTCATTCTCGCGAAAGCGAGAACAGCAATTCTAATTTTGACCAATTTTAAGTGCTATTTCACGTCATACCCGCGAAGGCGGGTATCCAAAGAGCCCCAAATTAAATGGATTCTCGCATTCGCGAGAATGACAGCATCA
>CAYFQQ010000277.1:0-12043 GCA_964345265.1 uncultured Coxiellaceae bacterium | reverse complement strand
TGATGCTGTCATTCTCGCGAATGCGAGAATCCATTTAATTTGGGGCTCTTTGGATACCCGCCTTCGCGGGTATGACGTGAAATAGCACTTAAAATTGGTCAAAATTAGAATTGCTGTTTATTTCCGTCATCCTGGCCATGGATTGGCCAGGATCCAGCAACAAGGATGTTTATACAACTGTGCGAAGGCACTGGTTCCCGCGGTCAAGCCGCGGGAAGACGAAAAGAGGCGCGGGATGTTAAAAGAGAATTGCGGGTGGACGAGGAAAGTTACGAATAATCTTGAAGTATGCGGTAACCAAAGAGAAAAAACACGGTAGTGTAGTAAATAAAACAAGGAGGTATATTACAAATTTTTTCTGGAATACTAAACATGCCACTAGCAATTGTTCACAGCCGTGCCAGTTCCGGTATCGACGCACCACCTGTTACGGTCGAAGTACATATTTCTAATGGTTTACCATCGCTTTCTATTGTTGGCTTACCCGAGGCTGCAGTAAAAGAAAGTAAAGACCGAGTACGTAGTGCCTTATTAAACACCGATTTTGAATTTCCCACCAAACGCATTACCATCAACCTGGCTCCTGCTGATCTGCCTAAAAAAGAAGGCGGGCGGTTTGATCTGCCCATTGCACTTGGAATTCTCGCTGCATCAAGGCAGATCCCTCACAATACACTCACAGATCATGAGTTCGCAGGCGAATTAGCACTTTCGGGAAAATTGCGCCCAATTAGCGGAATGTTGCCATTTGCACTTGCCACAAAAAAAACTAACCGCAGCTTAGTAATTCCCATATATAACGCTGATGAAGCATCTTTAGTGGGGGATATTTCCATACTTCCGGCAAAACATCTATTAGAAGTATGTGCCCATTTAAAAGGAGATCATGAACTTGCTAAACACCGATTACTACCTACAAAACTTTCCGATATAGTTGAACTGGATTTAGCTGACGTTCGCGGTCAGCACCATGCCAAACGAGCCTTGGAAATAGCGGCCGCGGGACAACACGGTTTGCTAATGGTTGGACCTCCCGGGACTGGAAAAACTATGCTAGCTAGCAGACTACCAGGTATTTTACCCCAAATGACCGATGATGAATCATTAAAGACAGCTGCAATTCACTCGATTTGCGGCAAAGTATTCAATTTAAAACACTGGCGCAAACGTCCATTTCGAGCTCCACACCACACTGCATCTAGCATAGCCTTAGTGGGCGGCGGCAATCCACCCAAGCCAGGAGAAATCTCTCTAGCTCATAACGGCGTACTATTTCTGGACGAACTCCCCGAATTCAATCGCCAGGTACTAGAAGTGCTGCGTGAACCATTAGAGTCCGGTGATGTAATTATCTCACGTGCTTCCTATCAATCGCAGTTTCCTGCTCAATTTCAATTAATCGCAGCAATGAATCCATGTCCATGCGGTTATTTAGGAGATTCCAGAGGAAGATGCCGCTGCACAGTAAAACAAATCCAACAATACCGCGCTAAAATTTCAGGTCCCCTTTTAGATCGTATTGACATGCATGTAGAAGTACCTTCCTTACCAAAAGGAGCATTATCTGAAATTAATAATCAAAGCATTGAGATATCTAGTCAAGTTCGCTCTAGAGTAATTGCTGCCAGAGAAAAGCAATTAGCAAGACAGAGTAAATCCAATGCAGCTTTAATTAGTAAAGAAGTAGAAAAAATTTGCAAATTAACCATAAACGATAAAAATCTATTAGAAGCGGCTACAGATAAACTCGGTTTATCAGCACGAGCTTATCATCGCATTTTAAAAATAGCCAGGACTATAGCTGATCTTGATAATAGCAAAGATATTCGTAGTGAACATTTAAGTGAGGCTTTATCTTATAGAGGATTTATTTAAATCTTTAGTCGTACATCAATTCGTCTAATGGAGTCAGGGTCCGTGACGGCGCTGATAACATAAGTTCACAGATCACATCCATGATGCACAGATAACGCAGTGTATTCGGAGTAACATCATCAAATTTCACTTTAATACCAAGTTTTGCCTTTTCTGCATCTTCAAAAGAAATACCGATTCCGTAACCTAAACAAAGAGAAGCAAGCTGGTCTGCACGTTTGGCAATTGCTGGTAATAATCCTGTTGCAGAAAAAACGTCTTCGTAACTAATCGGCTGATTATTTAATGTAAAATTAGCTTGCAAAACTTTTGCGATTCTACAAAGTTTATCGCTCAATTCCATAAACAAAATCCAGTTTTTAATTCATCCACCATGGAATAGCTAATTTCCTACGTCCAGCTAAGAACGATCGTAACCACCTTAAAAATACTTCCACACTGAAACCATAACGATTTAACAGAGTGAAAAATAACGTAGCAGTAACTGCCACTATAAACGTCCACAATCTAATATGGAGCAAAAATAGCAACATTGGAAAAGCGGCTTTTGCATCAAAAATGAAAAACCGTGCCGATCTTGCCGAATCACGCCAATGTGCATCTGGAGAAGGATATTGCATATTATTTATTCCAATTTCTTAACTTTATTTAATAACCACTCCTCACAACTTCGTCATTTATACACCTCTTTCCGTCATTCACGCGGCTTCTTTTCGTCATCCCGCGGCTTGACCGCGGGATCTAGTATGGAACAGGCATGCCTGTTCCCTACCAAATCCCGCATTAGCAGGAATAACTAGTGAGTGGTTACTATTTAAGTTTAGCACATAATAAGCTCGTATGAAATTTACTTTCGCAATGTACTTGACAGAACAAGCACTTCTTGCTTCAATAACCACAGTTTTTTAATAATTTTCAAATTGGTTGAGGGATTATGAGAATCAAAACATATTTAATCATTATATTCGGATTATTACTTGTTAGTTGCGCTCCGTATCCTAAACGAAATGGTATTACTCTTATGACAGACGATACCATGCGCCAGGCAGAGAGTCAGTTAGCAGATGCATCCGTTTCTATAAAAAATTCCTTATTTGAATTAGCAGAAATACAAAAAGCCGCCTATCCAGCAGTAAAATTACCCGGTTTACCAGATGCTGATAAGCTCGGTATGGGGCACTTAGCTTCTATCGACTGGACTGGACCTATAGAACCTTTTCTAAAAGATGTTGCCAGAGTTACTTACTATAAACTGCGGGTTTTAGGAAAAGCACCGGCTATACCAATTATCGTTTCACTATCGGAACGAAAGGTTCCCATTGCAACTATTCTACGCAATGCAGCTTACCAATGTGGTAATAGAGCAACTATTGTAGTTTATCCAAGAAGCAGAATCATAGAACTACGCTACGCCAGAATGTAGGAGAGAAAATTTGATGTACTCCAGGTGTAACACAAAATCAATTTATTGCTTCATTCTGCTCTTGCTACTTACAGGTTGCGCTAACTCACAGAGAGAAACAGTCCAAAGTCAAATTCCAGCATTTGCAGCTGCTCCACAATATCAGGAAAATCAGATACGGATGACAGTTATAAGAGATACTGCGAGAAGTGTCGGTGCTCAAGCTGCTTTATCCAAAAGCTCCGAAAATATTAATGACCTACTAAATGAGCAAGATACAACTCTATCACAAGTTTTTAATTTCCAGGCGATGATGTTAGACCACAATGTTATGCCACCAGTTTTAGAAGAAAGCACCGGTTCTTTAAACTTAGATAGCGATTATAGTATTCGCCTTGCTGATCGAATCTATAAAATAACCAAACCGGCACACTTTGTTACTACCGTTCCTAACTGGCGTGATTATTTATTAATGAATTACGATCCGCCAGAAACTCCTGATAACAGCTTATTACCAAAAAGTAATCAGGAACGTGATCTGTGGAATCAATATGTACAAATCGGCTGGAATGAAGGAATACACCAGGCACAAGAAATTTTTGCTATCAATGTAAACCGTTTACAGAGAGATTATTTGGGAATGATTTTATATCGTAAATTACTAGCTCAAAATATTGTTAGTCCACCATTTGTTTCCCGTGCAGATTTAGGCATCACCGGCGGCGGCGATAGACTACGAATTAATGACCAAGTCTTACGAATTACTGCCGTTTCAGAACTTAAACCTAACAGCAAAGTATGGAAAGCGCGATTGTATTCATTGCAAGGTAAACAAATTACCAAAAAGCGAATTGTTAAACGAATGAAACGCACTTGTAAAAAGCAATATAATAACCATGGATAATAAATATCAGCTTCCCAAAGAACCATTGCGTTTCAGTGCAACAGACGTAGATAAGCTCCTTGAATACTGCACCAAAATTGAAGCATCAGATATTACTTTACAAACCGACGAGCCGGTAACTGTTGAGATTTATGGACGCTTGTATAAAATTACCAAACACAAATTATCTAATACCGAAGTTGGTGACATATTAAATGCCATCTATGGCCCCAATGGCACTGCGCAAATTTTAAGCGGCAGAGACGTCGATACCCATTATGAATTCAGACCGAGCCGTATTGAACGTTACCGCTATCGAGTAAATGGTACCGGATGCCAGGTAGCCGGGCACCATGCTATACAAGTTACCTTACGCACTATTCCAACGGATCCACCTCCATTATCCACAATGGATCTACCACAAAACATCGTCGATGTCATTGCTCCCCAAGAAGGAGTTGTCTACGTTACTGGTGCTACTGGATCCGGGAAAACTACTCTACTAGCATCAATTATTGGCGACATCGCCAAAGATCCTGAATGCCACCGTAAAATATTAACTTATGAAGCTCCGATCGAATTTGTCTACGATGCTATTGAAAAATCAACAGCCATAGTAAGCCAATCTGAGATTCCACGCCATCTACCAAGCTTTGCAGCCGGAGTGCGCAATGCTCTGCGCCGCAAACCGCGGTTAATTCTGGTCGGCGAGGCCAGGGATCAAGAAACTATTGCAGCAGTTATCGAAGCTGCGCTCACCGGACATCCGGTATATACAACATTACATACCACTGGAGTTGCGGAAACTATTCGCCGCTTAGTCGGCACATTTCCACGTGAAGAACGAGTCGGCCGAACTATCGATATTATTGAAACTTTACGGCTTATCATCTGGCAGAAACTAGTGCCTACCGTGGATGGTAAACGGGTTGCTCTTCGCGAATATTTAATATTTAATGAAGAAGTACGTAACCGCTTACTAGAAGCAGATCCTACCGAAGTAACAGCAATAACCAGAAACTTAGTAAAAGAAAAAGGGCAGCCAATGATTGTGGATGCCCTAAAGAAATTCGAAGAAGGCATCATCCCTGAGAGAGAATTCAAAATCCTAGCAGCTGGCAGCAGGGTTTTGGAGTAGGTTTACTAATTCGCTGATTACGCGCCTCCTACAAGCATCGCTGCTTCCTCTGCTTTCTTTTTGAGTTCATCAGCATCTTCTCTAGCACCCGTTTCCATTTTTGCTACGGCACCACCAATTTCTGTAGCACCTTGATGAACTGCTCCAATACCTCTACCGATTTCTCTTGAACTCTCGCCACTAACCTTTCCTGCACCATCTGCTGTGCTTTGCATAAATGGTGTAACACCGCTCTTAACGCTCTCAGTAAGATGTGGTATATCACTGCCCTCCGGATGCAATCCGAGCCAGCGCATAATCTTTTCAGGCATCAGATAAATCAATCCAAAACACTGATTTACTAATGCAACCATAATAAATGTATAAATTAGTATCACCGTGATACCTTTAAAAGCACCGGAAGGAGCACCATTGAATATATCATCAACAATGCCACCAAATCCTGCATTTAACACACTTGCAGCAATATACAAGAGCACAATACCAGTTATTAAACCTATTATCATAGCTAAGGGACGTAAAAATACACTTAACCACAACATTAAGGCCTGTTCAGCTTTACCCATTAGGTCATGGCCTTCTGGATGAGTAACACCCAAAGCTACTAACGGCGCTGCAGCCATTGCTTCAATCACAAAAATTAACCAACTTATGATTCCAAATGTAAAGAACATGAATGGAACCAAAGGAAGATAAACACTCAAAATCGCCCCAGTAACAAACATAGGAGCAGTTACTGCTATTACTAAAGGCAAAGTAAAAAACATTAGAGCAATTACTAAGGAAAGTACCGAATTACCAACAGTAGCAATGGTAGTTCCTAATGCCGCTGCACCACTACCAAGACCCTTCAAACCCACAGCTGATACAAGAGCACCACCACCAGAAAAATAGAGGCTTGCTAGACTAAAACCACCAGTTATAAGAATTCCAATCAGGTAAATCGTCTTAAACAAATTTTTCCAAATTTCAGCTGCCTGCAACATTAAGCTTGAACCTACTTTTTGTAATTTAGTCATAGGGGCTAAAAATTCGTTCTTGGTATCTACCATATAACCAAACCAAGTATCAATTGCAGCATTTACATGCTTGCTTAAAATTGCAAGGGACCTGTCTCCACTAGGCGTCAAGTGATTTAGAAAATATTTAATGTTCTCCTTAATATGTCTAGCGGAAAATTTAAATTTTTCCGTATCCTTATTAATAATGTGGTTTTTTACATAAAAATCACTTTTATTCTTAAAAAACTTGCTTGAATTTAAATTCGGTAATTTTTCATCTCCTATGTACTTCTTTTCAACATTATTATTATAATTTGGCAACATCTTAATAGATTGGGAATGAATACCACTTGGTATTACATTTTTTTGACCGGATATAGGCCCGTTAATAAACTGTGAAGCGGTTAAAAATGCTTCTTTTGCATCTGGCGATTTTAACATTACTTGTAATCTTTGAAAAGTTAACAATCTAAATATACCACCAACCTCTTTTGTTGGTACACCAGGAGGATATACCTCAATTCTTACTTGATAATTATTTTTATTAAAATCAGTATCGAATCCTTTAAAAATCGGGTTCTGAGAAATCTGCCAATAATATCTACCAGCAGCTGCCCAACCATAATCTGTCAAAATTTTATTTAAATCATTATTCTTTTCATTTTCAAGGACAGAAGCAAATAACACTGATGGATAAAGAATTGATTGATATGTCCGCGCCGTATTTAAAATCTGCACAGCTCCAATGACCATCGGTTTATGGTTATCTTTATTGTTATTATAATCATAAGCTTGATTTACGAGAGTCTTGGCCAATGGATCCAGATCCAATACCATCTGTTTCAAACCAGTTTCTTTTGCACTTTCATATTCTTCCTTAAGCTGCTTTGCTTTATCTGGATCATTAGATGGGGGGTTACTAATGACCCAGTCATAAATACCACAGGACCCATTAAACTTACTATAATCTGGATCATGATCATCAGTATAAGGAATGATAGCTCTTTGCTTAGAATAATTAATTTTTAACGAAACTCTTTGACTATATTTATCCATTAATTCTTTATACTCAGGAGTCCCCTCTTTTGGATAATTATATGGATGATCAAGCATATCTTGTTTGTGCGCATTATGCTGCTCCTGTATATCATGTTCAATAATATGCATAGCAACCAGTGATCTTAGTACATCAACAGCTCCTACTTTAGTAGGATTAGCATCTCTTGGAGCATCTGGAGCTGGTGCAGTATCAATCAATGGCGCTCTAATTTTATTGGCATCAGCGGCTTGCTGATTAGGACTAGAGACTAAAATACTTCCACCTTGTTTAAGATAATCCACGGCAGTAGTCCATGCATGATCGGCAAGACCGATTCCCTGCATCACAGCCCACATAATAATAACCTGAATAACCGAATAGCCACCCTTGAAAGGCACTAACAAAGAAGTACCGATCGCTACTCTCACTGCAACCCAATGGCTTATTTTCTGTCTCAGTTCAGGACCAAGAATACAAGCGTCCATGACAATTCTTATAATTACATAAATTATTACAATAGCGACAAGTCCCATTACCGCAACGTTGAAGACGCTAAATAGTTTACCAATGATAGTCTGCTGCGCACCTGTTAAAACATTGCCTACATGACCAAACATCATTCGTAAAAAATCAACAGACCAGTCCGCAGAATTAGGAGTAAAAGTATTAACAACCGGCCATATTTGATCAGAACCAGCAAATGCCAATTGCGGAATAAAACTCAAAATAAATAACCAGATACTACGCTTTAAATAACTTTTCATTTCTTTACATTCATCCTATTAAAAGCCAACATTAACCACTCTTTAAAAGTACAATGTAATTTGTGATATTTCATTTCGGTGTACCAAACATGTTCGCGAAAGGCATAAGCTGACATTAATGCAATTAATAAAGTGCTGAAAAAGCCAGCAAGAAAATGACCCTTTATGAAGGAATACATCATATAAATGAATAGAACAAAAGCTATTAACAAATAAATAGCTACCAAATGCAATCGTACTTTCATACGTTGTTTGATATCTTGTTCACTTAAGCCCAAACGAGCCATCGCCTGTTCAAAAGTTTCATCAGGTAAGGAAGGTTCTTTTTTAAACTTAGTTAATCCCTTAACAAGGGAGACAATCATTCTTCCGTGCCCTTTTACCTCATCAAAGGCCAGCCAACGACGCACATTTACTAATGATTTAAATGATCTTTTAATAACTCCGTTCTTACTCATAATATTCTTCGCATATCATAAACAATTTTACTATTTATAAGGATATCACCTAAACCTTAAGAAATCCTTAAGGGCATCTCTTGAAATTCATTTTTTTACGCTTAAAAACCGTTTTTCGTCATTCCCGCGAACGCGGGAATCCAGTATTTACAAGGCTTTCCTGGATCCTCGCTTTCACGAGGATGACAAATTTTTTTAATTTCTAAGATGCCCTTAAAACAAATAAATTTTTTTTCTAGCCCGGGCGTTGTTGCACAGATACTGAGCGAGCTATCCTTACGAAAAATGAGGACCAGCATGTATGGGAATAGGCATCTTGGTCCATACTAAGATTTTGTAGCAGAATGTAACACTTTAACTCTACACAGCATTAGTTTTATAGAGATGCTTTAAGCTGGCTAATATCGTTCGTACTTGGTTCAGGTTCGGGTGATGACCCATTCCCTGATGAAGCATCGCCACTAAAAGCCTCTGTCTGCCGCTGTGCTTTTGCTTCTAGAGCTTTTAGATTCCTCCTTGTTTCCTCCATTCGTTGATCATTTCCAGACTTACTATCATTAGTCGCTTCTTTTGAATATTGGCCTCCTGAAGAATTAGGCTCTAAATCAGCAGATATTCCAGCAGATGGAGGTAGCACATAATCGGCAGCTGTAGCTATTGGGCTACGTTGAGCGTCCTTTGCAAAAAGCCTTCTAACGCCCCCTAGCCCAGAAAGTATTCGAGCGGTAGAAGAAGTAGGAGAACGATAGGGAGATACAAGCGTAGAAGAATCTTGCAAACTTGCTTCTGCTTCTTCTAATATATTTCCTGTCTCCTCCTGAGTAAGTTCAGCTTCTAGTCGCTCTTTAGCAGCAATCGCTCTGTCATTCAAACACCTTATTTCTTCTTGAGAAAGCAATGCTTCTCCATTACTAGTTTTGGCGTCTTGAACTTTAACTTTGGAAACTTTTTTATTTTTTCGAGAGTCACATATATAAATATTTTCTAATAAAAAACCTTTCTCGGTTAAAGCATTTAAAAATGTTTTGACATCATCGCGACGATTTTGATAATTTTTCATATATATAGTTACTTTTGTAAATCCCCCATTTGCCATCGCCAGAGCAGCTTCTTCAGCAATATCTTTTTTCTGCTGTGGGGTTAACGAACTAAATTTTTTCGGAACACTAATTTCGTCTTTTTGCATTGTAAGTGTGACACCTTGAGCGCGAATTGTCTTCTTGAATTGCGATGGATTTTCGTTTACTTTATTTTTCGATCTGAGCTCTTCAAACGCTTTATGCGCTCTATAATCTCTGTTTAACCGCTTGGAATTAGTTTCCCGGTCGGGATTATCTATATTTGTCATATTGAAATCTTTTACACTTATGGCTTGAAGTTGTAATACCAATCCTGATAACATTTTAAGTGCTTGTTCCACATTTTGCTTCTTTCGTTTTGCCATTTTATTTTCATTAGTCTTCACAATATCCAAAGAATTACCCGGATCCGGATTCTGGTCTACAAGCTTATCATATGCTTGCAAAATCCTGTTCCCAACGTTGTCATCAAACTTCAAAGTATCAATTTTACTTTTTAATGAAGATAATATTAACTGTTTTTTTCCTACGTCAAAAATTTCAAAAAACCCAGCTTTAAAGTCGTTAATTAATTTTAAATGTCCTTCCATCTGTTTACTATCAATCGGATTATCACATATTACACCTTCGACTCTGGCTATTCCTTTAAATATGTCTTCAACTCTGCTTTGCAAAAATGTTTTTGTTATTTCTTTTGTTGGAGAAGTCATATAACCCCTTTATTTAATTCATATATTAATACTTATAAACCTTTATACTAAAAATTATAAACCTTAATCCTTAAGAAAACCTTATGTAATTAAAAAATTTTTGCAGCTCACGTTTAATTGTCATCCCACCACATCATTATGAAATTCTATCGTGCTTCTATCGCCAGAGCAAATATAATCCTTCGTCGTCCTACATCGCGACAGGGCTTTGGCGATAAACAGCTGCGCGACTTTCTTCTTTCTCTCAGATTTCAGAGCATCGATGCATAACAAGAAACTGATAATGGTATCATTTCCCATTTCTACCAAACGGCGCTCATGATACTCCTGATAAGACTTATCTTCCTTTTCCTGAATATATATAATAGCATCCTTAAGATAGCTTCGCAATTCTTTTGCTCGATTAAAAATATCAGCAATTGGAGAAAAGTCATGATCATTTTCATATTCATTAAGCCTGTCAAAGATAACACCTGAGATAATACCGCCTATTGCAGCTAATACCTGAAGCTGTGTAGTGCCTTCATAAATATTGGTAACACGCACGTCGCGAGTGAGTCGCTCAACACTATAATCTTTGGTATACCCACTGCCACCATGTATCTGCAGTGCGTCATAGCATATTTTATTTGCAATCTCAGTTAAGTACGTTTTAAGAGCAGGAGTAAACAACGCGGCGTATTTACTATAACGCTTTAAGTCTTCCTGCAAATTAGCTTTTTGCTCAGGATGGCGCTCAATAGTTTCTTCAATGCACTCTTTAATATCCACAATACGTGCTGTTTCGTATAGAAATGAACGGCCAGCTTCGATTGCCACTTTCATGTCAGTCAGCATTTCATAAATCGCAGTAATATCACCTATCGGCTTACCGAACTGGACTCGGCTTTTAGCATAACTGTTCGCTTCCCGATAAGCTGCTTCAGCAATGCCAAGAGCCTGAGCTGCAACTGCTAAACGAGCACCGTTCATAAGCGACATGGTATATTTAATAAGCCCGAATTTACGCTGCCCAAGCAGTTCAGCTGGGGCATCATTGAATTGCAGTTCACAAGTTGGCGAACCGTGAATTCCAAGCTTATTCTCGATGCGGCGAATTCGCATATTTTTATCACGTTCATAGATAAATAACGAGATACCGCGCCCCCCAGCTACATTAGGTTCCGAATGAGCCATGACTAAAGATATCTGTGCATTGCCGTTGGTGATAAAGCGTTTAACGCCATTGAGATACCACTTGCCACCATCTTTCTGGTGTGCCGAAAGGGTAATAGACTGAAGATCAGAACCCGCATCTGGCTCGGTAAGCGCCATTGAACCCATAACTTCGCCATTGCTAAACCGAGGCAGATAATGTTCACGCTGCTGTTCTGACCCGAATTTATAAATAGTCTCTGCGATTTCCTGCAATCCAAAAATATTCATCAATGCTGCATCAGCACGAGAGATTATTTCGATTGCGATTGCATAGATAGTCTTTGGAAAATTTAATCCGCCATACTTTCGAGGCAAAGTAATGCCCATGAGATCAGATTTTTTGAGGCGATTCATCGCATCCTTGGTCCCTTGCGCATATGACACTTCTCCATTCGCGAACTCGGCTCCTTTTTCATCGACATCAGAGGCACGTGGAGCGATAAGCTCTCCAGCTATTTCACACACAATCTCAAGTACTTGAGCATAATTGTCAACAG
>CAYFQQ010000276.1:0-5197 GCA_964345265.1 uncultured Coxiellaceae bacterium | reverse complement strand
TGCGGTATCAAACATTTGTTTAATAATGGTACCTTTCCCGGGATTAACTATCGCTCCTCCTTCGCCACCTTCTTCTCCTTCTTTTATTTCTCCTTTCAATATTTCTTCAAGAAAAGTTTTATAATCACCTCCTCCAAATAAAAATTCTCCCGGAGAAGCGCTCATTGCATCACCATAATCATGGATGATCCAGCCACTTTGCGATGTAATAAACTTTGGAGTAATTTCCCCTTCAAATTTTGCTTCACTATTTACCATTTGCAAAAAAGGATATTTATTGCATAAATAATCAACATCTTTATGAGTAATAGGACGAAAGATATTTGCTTCTTTTAAATCTAGTCCGGATATACGACGTTCCCAAACACTTTTTAAAGATTCATTTGCCATATATTTCTGTCACCTTAATCTTATATAGTTTGCACACCGCTCTCTGTCCCAAGTAATAAAATATCCGCACGACGAATTGCAAATAAACCATTGGTCACCACACCAGGTATATCATTCAAAGTAGATTCTAATTCCTTGGGTTGTAAAATCTTCAATCCCCACACATCTAAAATTACATTACCATTATCAGTTACAAAATTTTCTCGATAAACCGGTTTACCTCCTAATTTAACTACTTCTCTTGCAACATAACTTCTTGCCATGGGAATTACTTCAATGGGTAATGGAAATTTACCTAATAAATCTACTCGCTTACTCTGATCCGCTATACAAATAAATTTTTTAGCACAAGTTGCAATAATTTTTTCACGAGTTAATGCTCCACCACCACCTTTAATCATTTGCATATGCTGATTAATTTCATCTGCACTATCGATATATATCGATAATGGAAATACTGAATTTAAATCATAAACTGATATACCATGAGCTTTAAGTTTTTGCTCAGTAGCATTAGAACTCGCCACTGTGCCTTCAATTTTATGTTTAATATGAGATAGCTCTTCAATAAAATAATTCACTGTTGATCCAGTACCAACACCAATAATGCTATCAGGTTCTATATACTGCAATGCCGCCTTTGCTGCAGCTCGTTTCATTTCATCTTTAGTCATGGTTTAACTATATCATAGTGCTTCAATAATGCATCGATTTTCGGTGCACGCCCGCGAAATCGTTTAAACAATATCATAGGGTCAACTGAACCACCGGTTTCTAAAATATTATGTAAAAACGATTTGCATGTTGCTTTATTAAAAAGTCCATCTTCTTCAAATTTTGCAAATATATCACTAGACAACACTTCGGCCCATTTGTAACTGTAATAACCTGCTGCATAACCACCCGAAAAAATATGAGCAAAACTATGCTGAAATCTATTATGTTTTACATACGGCAAAACAGAATTCTTACGTCGTACTTCGTCAAGAATCTTTTGTATTTGATTTTTTTGTTTAGGATTAAATTCCAAATGTAATCGGAAATCGAATAAAGCAAATTCCAATTGCCTTAACATTTGTAACCCAGACTGAAATTTCTTTGCCGCAAGCATTTTATCAAATAATTTTTTTGGTATCGGTTTGCCGGTTTTATAATGCCTTGAAATTAAATTTAATACCGGCTTCTGCCAACACCAATTCTCCATAAATTGGCTCGGTAACTCTACTGCATCCCACGGTATTCCATTAATTCCTGAAACCCCAGCATGATTTATCGTCGTTAACATGTGCTGCAAACTATGCCCAAATTCGTGGAATAATGTTATTACATCATTGTGTGTAAATAACGCTGGAGCCTTGCCTAGCGGCCTATTAAAATTACAAATGATAAATGCGACAGGTATTTGTATTTCCTCTTTATCTAAAAGTCTCCTCGTCTGATAATCTTTCATCCAAGCCCCACCCTGTTTATTCTCACGAGCATAAAGATCTAAATAAAATCTGCTTCTTAAGTTTTTATTATGGCCATAAATATTGAAAACTTTTACATCCTGATGCCAAATATCAACGTTATTTACCTGTTCAATAGTTATATTAAATAAGCGTTCTGCTAATTTAAACATGCCGCTCAATACTCGAGGTTCAGGAAAATATGGGCGTAAGTCTTCGGCTGATAATGCAAATTCATGTTGCTTTAATTTCTCACTGCAATAAGCGATATCCCATGGTTGTAGACTATTAACATTAAGCTTTTGTTTAGCAAATTGCTGCAGTTCCTGATATTCCTGCTCGGCTTTATGTTTGGAATATCTGGCAAGCTTGTTTAAAAAAGTAACAACCTGCTTTGGATATTTGGCAGTTTTGGGAACTAACGAATATTCAGCATAATTATCAAAATCTAACAAACCCGCTAACTCTTCACGACGCTTAAGGATATCATTCATTACCTTACTGTTATCCCATTTGTTTGCATTTGGTCCTTCGTCAGATGCTCTTGTTATATATGCCTGATACATTTTTTCCCGTAACTGTGGTGCATCCGCATAAGTCATTACGGCTAAATATGATGGTTGCTGTAAAGTAAATAACCAACCATTAAGTTTCTTTTGACTTGCTGATTCTCTCGCTAATTTAATCGCATGACTTGGAATTCCTTTCAATTCATTTTTATTTGTCACATGATGTGTCCAACCCTGAGTTGCATCTAAAACATTCTCAGAAAATTTATTCGACAATTGAGACAAAATTTTTTGTAATTTGGCAAAACGACGTTTTGGTTTCGGTTTTAAAGCAATTCCAGCTAACTTAAAATCACGTAAAATATTTGCAATTATTTTCTTCTGTGAAATATTTAACTTCCTGTATTGTGATTTATTCTCCGCAATAGATTTAATTGCTTTATACAATTTCACATTCTGTGCTATTTCAATTAAATAAGAATAAAGTTTTGGTAAACTTATATTATAAGCATCACGCAACGATTTTGAGTCCATTACATAATGCAGATGTTCAATTTTACCCCACATAACATGCAATCTATCATCTAATTCCTCAAGTGGCTGCATCAGATTTTGCCAAGTAATCGGCTTGCGTTGTGATAATAGCTTTTTTACTGCATTCCGATTTTGAGCTAACATTTGTTCTAGCGCAGGAACAATATACTTAGGTTTGACATTACTGAATATTGGAAAAGCAGTTTTTTCTAACACCGGGTTTTGCATAAAACAATAATATCACATTCCTTTATCTTCTCAATATAACTTCAAAAAAGTCATCTAGCATTATAATTCAACTAGTCGATTTACCAACAGCGTGCGTTCCTATGACACTATCTTTAGTAGTTATAGCTCCCTTGTCATAGCGAGATATACCATAACATAGCTCACAAAAAATCAGCAAATTACTATTCGAATACTTCGCCCCGCCTTTTTGAGAAGTTACGACTATTTTACATAGGATTAAAATGATAAGAGAAAAGTGCAGTGATTCTACTTCTTGCTGGCTCATATTTCGAGCTTAAGTCTTCGGCAACAAATCTTACAAAAGAAAAATTCTCTTTCAAACTTGGATATATAGAATACGTGTACTGTACCCTTGCTGATAAATTTTGATTTATCATTGATTCAAACCCAATGCCAGGCATAAATCCAATCATATTTCTGGTTTTCCAAGGTGCTGTATAAATTGTTGATTCTTCCCAGTTACCATCATACATACGGACCTTAAACCGCGTAATATCAGCACCAACTAAAGCATATATCATTGATTTAGGTGAAAATAGATAACCTCCCCTCAATGCAGCACCATATGAAAAATCAGATTTTGTTTGATGCCAGTATTCATAAATATGCCCGCCAAGATAAGTTATTTTTGACTTCATAGGAGAATAATCAGCAAATAATTCACCTCCTACATGCCAGTTCGGACCGACATTCACACCATAACCACCAACCGCAGTTACTCCAGGATAACAAGAGCTTATTTTTGTACTCGAATCTGCTTTATAATCATTAACCCAACCGTCTTTTACTGTCCCAGTAACTGCTGTTAACTCTGGCCCTAAACCTAAATAAAAACCGCTCAAAGATTCATTAGGATTGTTAAATAAAGGAAGCATTGAGTTTTGTTGTGTATCCGATGGATTGAAATGATACGCTACGGCTAGATTAAAAGTACCTCGATTCAAATCATATTTTGTCTTTGCATTTATTATGGGATCCCCCTCCTGAGTTGTTCCTTTATACGTATCGGTAAATTTCGAATATAGAGAGTAAGTGTACTGCCCTCTTAATGCCCAATTTTCATTAAACATCGTTTCCATCCCAATACCTGGCATAAAACCTAGCACATGTTTAGTTACACTAGGTGAGTTACCATAGAGTGATGCACCTTTATTACCATCAATTGACTTAACTCTGAAGTTGGTATAATCACCACCTACTAAAGCGTAAATCATTGATCTCTGAGATAATAAATATCCAACTCTTAATGCTGCACCTAAAGTATAATCAGACTTTACCTGGTCTGCATACCAATGCGCGTCACCTGAACGTGTATCTTCTTTAATTCCAAAAGTTTTTATAGGTGAATAGTTGGCAAATAATTCACTACCCGCGTAAAGATTTTGATAAGTTAAACCATAGCCACCAAAACCACCGACTCCAAAGCCGTAATCACTAAGAGGAAACTTTTCATGTCCCGGTTGACCATACACTGTCCACTTTAATGGCGACTTATCAAAATCTGTTTTTGCGGTCCCAGTTGTCGCTATTAAACTAGGGCCAGCTCCTAAATAAAACCCATCAAATACAGATGCTTTCAATAATTCTGGTGGTTTTGGAACTTGATTGACAGAAACCTGATGATTTCCTCGCAATATGATTTGATTATCAGTGTTGGAATTTGCGACTGCATTAGCCTGTATAGTAATAGATAATGCAGCTATGGCTAATGTTCCTGGTACTAAGCTAATTTTATTTAATAACTTTAACTTGTCCATAATATCTCCTTCAATAATTTTTTAATGTAGGCCCTGGATCTGGTGAATATCCTTATTCAATAAAAAAAACCTTTTCGTCTAGATCCCGGTCTCCTAACCTACATGTAAACATGATTGAGTTAACTTGGCATCCTTTTTACAAATGCACATCCGTGCTAACATTCCATGCTTGAATCCATTAACTCTGTTCATCCAGCAATTCTAATTTTGACCAATTTTAAGTGCTATTTCACGTCATACCCGCGAAGGCGGGTATCCAAAGAGCCCCAAATTAAATGGATTCTCGCATTCGCGAGAATGACAGCATTAA
>CAYFQQ010000275.1:0-2264 GCA_964345265.1 uncultured Coxiellaceae bacterium | reverse complement strand
GACCAATTTTAAGTGCTATTTCACGTCATACCCGCGAAGGCGGGTATCCAAAGAGCCCCAAATTAAATGGATTCTCGCATTCGCGAGAATGACAGCATCAAAATGAGAATTGCTGAACTATTACAATTCCAATTTTGATCAATTTAGTGTTTTTTATTGCACATCTGCATAAACATGTAGGGAACAGGCATGCCTGTTCCCTACGAGATTTTGCCTTAGCAATCATCAAAGGCCATTATTCAATGTACTAGGTTCTTCAGTTGCTGGAGGTGCCGAAGGTTGATATTCTTTAGGTAATTTAGACCAAAAAGAAAGCCGAAATTCATTCTCTGTAGTATCCTCAATAGGCCGTGTGTTACATCCTAGATTAGGGTATGTTATGAAAGAAGGTTGTTGCTCTTCATCAATCAGAAATGCGTAATTATCCGATAACATCCCAACATGAGGCGGAGGTGCTGAAGGTTGATATTCCTGTGGTGTGTTGTCCCAAGAATCAGGGTTGGTGGTATTTGCCTCTCGTCGTTTTTGGGTTTTATACATTTTTTTGTTATATAAAATTCGGGCTCCATTAATAAGACCACCGATTGAAGCAGTTACCAGTGATAATATGCGACCGATATATTTATTAGCAGTATCTTTTAAGAAAAATGCTAGTCCTATGCCAAAAAACATAATTAAGCCACCCCACATGCCGACACCAGGTACTAACATCACTGCCATTGTTACAAGAATAACTGCTAATGGTCCTACCGCTGATTCTTTACATAGCTTCATTGTCCCTTCTGCTGTTTTGATAGCACCGCTTTTAAAACCTTCCCAAAATGCATGTTTATAAGTAGCATTTTTAACCTCTTTTCCTACTAACAGATTAGCAATTTTTGTGTATCCTTTCTCTTTAGCGATATCCAATAAACCTTGTCCTTTCCCATTGCAACAATGTGGGTTTATGCCAGCATTCAAGAGAATTTCCACCACGTCTTGTTTATTATCTTCTACCGCTAAGAATAGAGCTTTTTCGAAATATTCTCCTACAACAAATATCCAAGAACCGTATTCATTCTGGACAAATTCCTGAATTAACTGTCGGAATGGAGGATTATTATCTGTTAACTCAATAGAAGTTGATCCTTGTTTATTTTTTTCAAATAATAAAAACTTAACAAAATCATTACTGCCCTTAATTTTCTCAAGTAATAAAGATGCAATCTCTTCTTTTTTCTTTAAAACACATAGGTGTAATAGATTATTACCCAAATCATCTGTGTAATTCAAAAAAGCTTCCCTATTTCTTTTTGCAAGTAATAAAGATATTACCTGTTTAAGATCTTCTGGAAGATTCTCTTTTGGAATATTTTCAGAATTTATAAGCTCCGACATTAACGTCCTATAAAAAACTTTTTCCTCATTCGACATGTCGGAGTTTCCGTAGCAATCACATTCTTTATCACTAATGTGTTTTTTAATCTCTTCCCATTTTCCTTCTTGAATCAAATTCTGAATTTCAGTTTCAGTATGATATCTATTAGTTTGTTTTTGTTTATTTTCATCTTTTTTATTCATTTTAAAAAACCTCTTTATTTAATTATTAATAAAAAGCCAACTATGAAAATTTATTTCATGGAAATAAGCCTAGCACATAAATTTACCTCTGTCAACTATATATTAAAGATATATGTTCTTTAAAAAATATATTGTAGTTTAGTGAACTGACGATTTGCTTTAATAGATGATGTTTATTTGAGATAAATCAGTGCAACAGCAACAATTCTCATTTTGATGCTGTCATTCTCGCGAATGCGAGAATCCAATAAGGAACAGGCATGCCTGTTCCCTACAAGTACTGGATATCTGCTTTCGCAGGTATGACGTAAAATAGCACTTGAAATTAAAATATTAATTTAGATAGTTCAATACCGGATAAAATACTGACAAAATTGCAACAGGCGACTTAAGTCGCCTGTTAAGTTATCACGATTGAAATCTATTTTTTCCGCTGATTTTTAAAAGTACGAACGGCTTTTTCGCACCAATCAATCTCACTTTGAACGGATAATTTTGCATTCTCAGCAATCAATAACCAATTTTGAAAATAGGGAGCACGAATTCGATTTGCTTTGGTATCTTTTTCGAATTCCTGACAAATTTTTAGTTTCTCTTTAGCTCTTTGTATTCGAGTTTCAAAGTGCGATACAACATCAGTCGAGGGTATGTTATGACAGAAAAAAAGTTTTAGCAAAAATTCATCTCTGACAATTCTCCTTTCA
>CAYFQQ010000274.1:0-1890 GCA_964345265.1 uncultured Coxiellaceae bacterium | reverse complement strand
TTTTGCAATTAATAAAATGAATCAACTTGGAATGCCTGCATATTAATTGCCATTGATATGAGATTCCCGCTTTCGCGGGAATGACGATCGTTATTAAGCTATTTATTCAACAACGCCCTCCAGTTATCTAAATTTTGTAGTCCCTGACTTATTTCTAAAGCATCATATTCACTTTTAGCAATTATTTCAGCCGCACGTTTCCCTTCACTAAATTTTAAGCCTTCCTTAAAACCATCTTCAACACCCAGTTTAATCAAAATAGGAAAATCTTTACCTATTTTACGTCGAATAGCCTTTATAATTTCTCTATGAATACGGCACCTATTTTCAATAGAACCTCCCCATTTATCAGTACGCTTATTGGTTATTGGGGATAGAAACTGGCATAAAAAATTTTGGTGAGCAGAATGGATCTGAACTGCATCTGCACCGATCGATTTAGCTTTTTCGGTCGTTTTTACATACATATCAATAATTTTATTTAATTCCTCATTTGTAGCAGCATGATGTTTGCCATATTTTATAAACGAATGGAAATAAACACTTTCTTTAGGTAAAACAGAAACCGCAATTTTATCCTCGTCAGATTTAGACCATGGTGTGGTACCAGGACCTCCTCTCACCATAATTTGTAAAGCTATCTTACCGCCTTTATCATGAACGGCCCTGATAACTTCACTCCAATTTTCAATTTCATCGATAGTAAGTGCGCCCGATATAATTAGCCCGATATTGCCCTCGGCTAGCATGGAAAAACGTTTAATTCTAAGATCTGGGTTGTTATCTAGATTATCTCTAGCCGCAGACATGACAAAGCGATTCTTGAGTATGAGATTATTAATTTTAAACTTTTCAAATAGTCTCGACACTGTATTCTTTTCTAATAAGCAGACAATCCATTAAGGATATAATATCCTTTCTGGTACTTCCCAGAAAAATATCGATTTATGAAGGCTTAAGGAGCTGTATTTTATTCTTTTTTCTGACAGGAACTGCTGTAAGTAAACAAATACTTCAGCAAGGCACCAACACCTAATACTGGCAACATTACATCAAAAAAACGGCCAACAAAAATTATGAACTTTACACCAGGTTGATACCAAAAACTAATTACTATAGCTAGAATCAATGCAATTATTGTAACAACAATTGCCAAAAGTTTATGAGCCATATTTATTTCTCCTTAATTAATTTTTCGAAGTCTTGACTTCCCCGAAACACTATACCACAAAGAAATAACCTCTATCCAACTATTTGTTTCTCGCGGATCTCCGCTACTGTTTTACACTCAATACATTGAGTCGCTGTAGGTCTAGCTTCTAAACGTTTAATACCTATTTCTGCCCCACAATCATCACAATAACCATAGTCACCGCCTTGAATCCTATCTAAAGCCTCATCTATCTTTTTAAGTAACTTACGATTACGATCCTCTGTTCTTAGCTCTAAACTAAATCTCTGTTCTTGATCAGCGCGATCTATTGGATCCGGAAAATTAGCCGCTTCATCTTGCATATCACGAACAGTGCGACTTCTTTCTGCTCTCAACTGTTCTCTCCAAATCTCTAATACCTTCCTAAAATGTTCTAATTGCTTATCATTCATATAAGCCTCACCTTTCTTAGGACGATAAGGCTTTATCCCTAAAGGACCAGCATAAGCAGGAGCTTTCTTTTTTACTTTCTTTTTGGTTTTAGTAATCATTACCTTCTCATTTTGAAAGTGGAGAATATTACCAAAAAGTTAAGTTAGAAGCAATTAACAAATGAAAAGTTCAGCAATTCTCATTTTGATGCTGTCATTCTCGCGAATGCGAGAATCCATTTAATTTGGGGCTCTTTGGATACCCGCCTTCGCGGGTATGACGTGAAATAGCACTTAAAATTGGTC
>CAYFQQ010000273.1:0-5153 GCA_964345265.1 uncultured Coxiellaceae bacterium | reverse complement strand
CTACATGAAAACATGTATTCTGCTATTACTCGTGAAAAACAACTCAAAAAATGGAATAGAGAATGGAAAATACAATTAATTGAGAAAATGAATCTTTCATGGCGCGATTTATATTACGATTATTCAATAACTAATTTGAGATTCCCGCTTGCGCGGGAATGACGGAACATTTATTCAACAACGCCGCATCAAGTACAAGATAGATCTATTGAAACTTTTAGAGATACTCTTAAGGGCATCTCTAGAAATTCAGTTTTTGCTAAAAAGCCATTTTTCGTCATCCCGCGGCTTGACCGCGGGATCCATAGTCCGCGCGGTGCAGTGTAATAAACATCCTTGTTGCTGGATTCTGGCAAATCCATGGCCAGAATGACACATTCCAGTCAATCCATGTGGCCAGAATGACATTTTCTAATTTCTAGAGATGCCCTTAAGGTTTTGATAAGCTTTATATTCTATAATTATCTTAGGTTAATAAATGATTGAAATCAAAAACATGGTTAATTTTGGGAATCAAGGTGACTTACCTGATGAGCTAGCACTACGTATTTTTGGATTTTTCGGTGATCTCAAAAATATTAGGACTATATCAAACGTGTGCGAGAGTTGGCACAGAATAAGTTCTGACAACTCAATTTGGCTCAAACTTTTGATACAAGACTTCCATTTCACAGAAGAAACGGCCAAAGCACTTAGAAAAAGAAGAGATAATCGTACTTATAAAGAACTATATCGCTACTGCAAAAACTACTCTTTCAACGACTGTCAACAAAATGCCTTAGATAATTTTCAAAGTCGTGGCTTAACACATGCACACTTATGTGGGCGTGATTGGTTTGATTCTAATCATCACGTTCATGTTTTAAGACTTCTATTGCCGGAATTTCCATCGTCAGACGAAATTGATAAAGCCATGGAAGTACTGGATGGATTAACTAGGTATCAAGCTGAAGTTTTAAAAGCACTTAGTGGATCATCTGGTCATATAACACTTGACGATATTGCTGTTGTAAGGCAATCTTTTCATGACTCTTCTTACTATTTTCATCCCGGCGCTCTAAAACACCTGTTAAAAACTATGCAGTTTAATGAAGCTATGCAAGTGATCAACAGCTTAACGTTTACAGAAGCTTATGGCATCGCTCATGAGCTCACCATAGAGCAAATGCGAGGTTTAAAAAACCAGCAAATAATAGCCTTAGTAACACTTAAACGCCAGGGTGTTAACGTTAACGAAGCTAGGCAGGCACTGGAGAAATTAACTCCGAAACAAGTTGAAAAAATCATTAACGGGTCAACCCTAGAACAAGTGTTAAACATCCCCCAAACACAAGCTCATGAACCCCCCCAAACACAAGCTCATGAACCAACTGAATCCCAAAAGCAGGATTTTGCAGGTGCACCACATTTAAGAACGTTCTGGTAATTATTCATCAATGTGAAATATAAAAATATAAAACTTTAGTCTCTCTTATAAAACCCCGAAGTAATCGGGTAACGGCGGTCGCGGCCAAAGGCACGAGAGGTAATTTTGATTCCCGGGGGCGCTTGACGTCGTTTATATTCATTTCGATCAACCATATCAAGGACTTTGCTAACTACTTGTTTATCAAATCCAGCTCTTATTATTTGTTGCATAGATTGATCTTTTTCCACATAGCGTTCTAATATAGCATCTAAAATGTCATATGGAGGTAAAACATCCTGGTCGAATTGATTAGCGGCCAATTCTGCAGATGGTTTTCGCTTAATTACACGATCGGGAATCACTTTTGATATTTTATTCCTATATTCAACTAATCTATATACAAAAGTTTTTGGCACATCTTTTAATACACAAAAACCGCCTACCATATCACCATACAAAGTTGCATAGCCAACTGCCATCTCACTCTTATTGCCAGTCGATAATACAATACTACCTCTTTTATTAGAAATCGCCATTAACAAAACTGCACGACAACGAGCTTGAATATTTTCCTCAGTTATATCTCTGGGATATTTTGCAAATTCCTTTGCCAAACTTTTTAAATAGGCCTTAAATATGGGCTCTATCGAGATAATGGTATGCTTCACACCAAGCGCTTTTACAATTCGTTTAGAATCATCCATACTCATTTTTCTGGTATAACGCGAGGGCATCAATAGTGCCTCAACTCTATCTCTGCCTATAGCATCAACAGATATTGCTAAAGTCAAGGCTGAATCAACACCTCCTGATAAGCCTATTACTGCACCAGGAAAGTGATTCTTTTCAATATAGTCTCGTACTCCCAACACCAATGCTTTGTAAATACGTTCTTCGACATGCGGAATAGACAAAATCTCATGTATGGTTGGTTTAAGATATGCAACAATACTAAAATCAACTGGAACCAACGCTTCTTCGAAAAAACCTATGTTCTGAGTAACTTCGCCTTTGGCATTTAGTACCATCGAACCACCATCGAACACCAATTCATCCTGACCACCAACAGCATTAACATAAATGATCGGCATCTTGCCTTCTTTTGCCCGCTTACTCATGATCTGTTCACGAATATGCGGTTTATACATATCAAAAGGCGATGAATTAATGCTGATCATAAGTTGCGCACTTACTCGAGCAGCTTGGGCCATTGGTTCTGGATACCACAAATCCTCACAAATAGTGATTGCGATATTCACCCCATAAAGATTAACTCCACAAGGTTCTTGACCTGGTTGAAAGTAACGCTTTTCATCGAAAACTCCATAATTAGGTAATTTCTGTTTTCTGTAAGTAGCAAGGATTTTCTTGTTATAAATAAACGCAGCTTGATTAAAACATCCTTGATTATTTCTTCCAGGATAACCAACGATAATATAAATATTGCTAACTTTATTTAGTATCTGCTGTAAGGCTTTATTAACTCTTTTATAAAGATCAGAACGTAGTAATAGATCATCAGGTGGATAACCCGATAATGCCATTTCGGGAAATACTACTAAATCAGCATTTAATTCATCGCGAGCTTTAATCGAATTTAAAATAACTTTATCTGCATTACCTTCAATATCACCAACTAAAAAATTAAGTTGTGCAACAACAATGCGTAGATTTTCTTTCATAAAGTTTATCCTTAAAACTCGAAATTTCTATATTAATTCTGCTATTCTGTTAGAATTTTACCATCATGCAAAAGATTATTGTACGGAAACCTACTGAAGATAGTAGTTGGGAAGTTAACGATCTACATCCTTTACTAAAACGCATTTACCTAAATAGAGATATAAAATCATCAGGCGAGCTCGAATACGGTACAGAATATTTACTATCCTATGAGAATCTTTGTGGACTCGACGCAGCAATCGCTTGCTTATGGCAAGTTCTTGAAAAGCAACAACATATCTTAATTATCGGCGACTATGATGCCGACGGAGCTACCAGTACTGCATTGGCAATAAAGGCATTGAAAGCCTTTGGATATCAACGAGTTTCCTATTTAGTTCCCAACCGCTTTAAATATGGTTACGGGTTAACACCAGAAATTGCAATAACTGCGTCTAGAAGAGATCCAGATTTAATTATTACCGTTGATAATGGCATTTCTAGCTGTAAAGGCGTCGCAATGGCCAAACAATTAGGCAGTAAAGTACTAATCACTGATCATCACTTGCCCAGCGAAAATCTTCCTGAAGCTGACGCTATCATAAATCCCAACCAACATGAAGATCAGTTTGCAAGTAAAAATTTAGCCGGAGCGGGAGTAATTTTTTATGTAATGTTAGCATTACGTAAATTCCTTCGTGATCAACTATGGTTTGTTACACAGGGAATTCCTGAACCCAATATGGCTAGATTTTTAGACTTAGTCGCTTTAGGCACTGTTGCCGATATAGTTAATCTCGATAAAAATAATCGCATTTTAGTACAACAGGGTCTGCATCGAATTCGTGCTGGTAAATGCTGTACTGGTATCAAAGCTTTACTCGAGGTTGCCAAACGCAATTATAAACGAATCGTAGCAAGTGACTTAGGATATGTATTAGGGCCGCGTCTCAATGCTGCTGGACGCTTGGACGACATGTCACTAGGTATTGAGTGTTTATTAACTGATGACAAGAATAAAGCTCTTGAGATAGCCAGACAGCTAAACGCACTAAATGATGAGAGACGAGCAATCGAAGTAGATATGCAGCAACAAGCAACTCGTGAGCTAGCCAATTTACAATTAGATAAAGAGTTACCAACAGGTCTATGTTTATATGATGCAAATTGGCACCAAGGAGTTATAGGCATCTTAGCATCACGCATCAAGGATCGCTTACACAGGCCCGTTATTGCTTTTGCTAAAATCGACGATAATGAAATTAAAGGTTCAGCCAGGTCCATATCCGGTTTACACATCCGTGACGTTTTAGATGCTATTGCTGCACAAAATCCAGAACTTATAACTAAGTTTGGTGGTCACGCTATGGCTGCAGGCTTAAGTTTACAATTAGACAAATATAAAAATTTCTGTTCGGCATTTGATCAAGAAGTCAGTAAACACTTGGGTCCTGAAAGTTTACACAAGCAAATTTACGTCGATGGTGAACTAACTAAACAAGAATTATGCTTAGATACTGCAAAATTGCTGCGTGATGCCGGACCTTGGGGACAGGGATTTCCTGAACCAGTATTCGTTGGCACATTTAATATCGTGCAACATCATTTAGTCGCCAATAAACACTTGAAATTAATGCTAAAGCTACCTGATGATGAACAAATGATAAATGCCATCGCGTTTAATGTAGATATAGAGAAATGGCCTAACTATCAGTGTAATAGTATTCACATGGCTTATCGCTTAGATGTTAATGAGTATCGTGGCACGTGTAGCCTGCAATTAGTTATCGAACATTTAGAGGCTGTCTAAAAACACTCTTACCAAATAAAAAGGCATTCTTAAATAACCTCAGTTCGACGTAAGCAAATTCTCATCTAATTGAAGAGCTGTCACACCAAAATGATAATGTTCCCATGAAACCAAAATAGAAATGTCCCCCATGGATTAAAATGTCACTTTTAAATTTTTTAAAAAAGGAGGTGACAACCGATGGGAGACTATCTAATTATGAGCGCAAAAGAGCGGAAACGCAAAATGATTTTAGAAGAGATAAGAAATGGTTTACTAACTTTGGTAGACGCA
>CAYFQQ010000272.1:0-7082 GCA_964345265.1 uncultured Coxiellaceae bacterium | reverse complement strand
ATTATGTGCTGAATTTTCTAAGCTATCTAATAATTCAAAAATTGCATTTTGTATATTAGGCCAAGTTAGTTCGGCACCTTGTCTTGGCAATAACATACTTGCCAAGTACTGAATTCGTGAAAAATTCTGTGTCAAATAACCCTCTAATTGTTCCAGTAAATCATCATCACCTTTATTACCCCTTGCCATAAATTTTGCTTTCATAGTTAGTCGAATAAAATTATCTTTATCATCTGGATGCTGCTGATAATTTATTAAGTGTTCAATTATTTCTTTACAAAGGATTGATTTATCTCGGTTGAATTTTGAAAAATTTATTGCTTCTTCAACAATTCTCTGTGTATTGCTAACAGTTTCTTTCAATTCCTGAAATTTCTCCTTTTCTCCATGTAATGGATATTTATTTACTTTAGATTCCAGTTCCCCAATTTTTTTCTTTAAATTATCAAGATTTAGTTCAGAAATATCATATGGTTGGCCATCTGCTAATAACCGATTCCATAATTCTAAAGCAGCTGAATAGATACTATTTGTTTCTTGTTCTAATTTTCCAAGTTCCGTCATTAATTCATTGGTCATCTCTTGTCTAAGAGTTGCCATTTCCTGCTGCGATAATGTTACACCTGCTAAATCTTGTAATGCCTTATTCAATGTAACGTCAGATAATGTAGATGGTTGTGATAAAATCTTATTAATCTCATCTAATTTTTGAGAACTTGGTTTGTCAATATAACAGTTCTTCTGCAATAAGCATTCTCTTAAATATTTATTTTCAATCAATGTTAACCAAGCGTCATTAGGTACCAATAATTCTCTGGTACGTAAACTGTCAATAAAGCTATGATGTTGCTTAATATCTATTTCATCATGGTTCTTGTATTGTTGATATAATTTATAGAATTCACTGTCACGCACATTACTCACGATAATTTTATCTAAAATATTTTTAAACTCAGTCGCAGCTGGTGATAAAAGTTGAGAATAAGATTCTTGCAATTGTTCCTGTTTACCTTTAAGCATATTTACTAGTTTCTGTGCAATAGCATTATCATTAAGTTTAATATTGGGATTACCGACTTTTAAAAATTCCAAATCGGTCAAATATATCCCTAAAAATGGAACCGCTTGTTGATGGTTATCTACTGCTCGACGCAGCTCTTTCGAACTTTGCTCCGATCCTGTTAAGCGTTCTAACTCAGCTAATCTGCTTTGCGCTTGAATAGAATGATTAGCATTCATTAATTTTAAATTATAAATGCTACTCGCACCAAGGCCTGCTAAAATAGCTTTGCAACTGCAAAAATCACCAATTAAATAACATTGATTAGCAACCCAAACCCAATACTCTGTTTGAATGATTCTAAGTGGAAGTGAACTTTTGCTTAAGATGGTTTCTTGTACATGATTAATTAACTTATTAACATGTTCAGCGAATAGGGTTAACTCATCACTTTTTTGCACATAAAGACTATCAAGCTTCACCTGTAAAAAGTACTGAGCGGAAATTTCCTTAAGCATTTTAGCTTGAGTACTGATCATAGCATTGTATAAATCCGAAACTTGTCGGGCATTTTGCGGTTGAGACTTCAAATATTTTTGCCATTCTGGAACAATCAACATCTGCTGATAAATGCTCATCGCAATTGAAATATCACCAGCTTCAAGAGAACGATATGCTTTCCTAATTAATATGCCAAACTCTTCATAGCTAGACATGCTTTTATTTAAACCACCTTTTATTTCTTCCTCTAACCAAACTCGTTGCTGTTCGAGCTTACTTAATAAACTCTGTACATGCCCAGAAACAACATCATCAGTCTCATTTTTACTTAAATAACGATTTAAACTATCCTTTAACCATTCTTGCTTCTCTAAAAGTTCCTTTGCTTCTAACAAAACATCTATTGCTTTGTTGTGCAACATCGGATTATTAATACGTTCTGCAGGAGGTGCTTTTCTTATTTCAAGCAGTAAATTCTCGAAAGAAGTCGATGGCTGTGGTAAGGTTAATTTTCCATCTCTTATTTGCTGCAAAAATTCTATTCGAGTTTTTAAATCGGCTAATTTTTTTTCATCAGTAATATTTTTACCAAGTTGCTCTGCGTGATCTAATAATATTTTGGCCAGTTCAACAAGATTCTGCCATATTAATGGCTCTTCAGTTAAAGTATAATTATGAGCTTCACCATATAGCAATGCTTGTGCTATTACTTCATCACAAGTTTTTTCGAAATAAAGTTCTGACCTTGCTGTACGTTTTGCTTTAACACTATCACTCAGTGGATCCTTATGCGTATCAAGCGGCAATTGTTGTTGTTCTCTATTTAACCTATATTTATTGCGAATTTGTTCGAATTTAGCATAAGCAGTTTTCAATGTTTCAAAACTTTTTAATTTTCTGTCAATAAAATCTCCACTAAGCACAAGCTCCTCTAACTTTTGTTCTTCTTTCTCTATTTTTTCAAGCGCTTTAATGCTAGCTTCCCACTCCCTCTGGGTAAGTCCCTCAATACCTTCCGATTCACGCTGAGCACTTTTTTCTACTTGTTGAGTTTCTGGTACCTTGCGAGAAGAACTATTGCTTTCGAGCTTATTTGCTTGTTTTTGAGGAGAATTAGGGCTTAGAACATGAGATCCGAGTAAACAAAATTTCGTTTCACTAATCAAATCTAGATCTCGAAGGTCAAATTCAAATTTAGACATTTGAATAGTAAAATGTTCATCCTCGGGAACTAAATTAATATTAGCCTCAAAATTACCCTTATATTGTTTTGTATTTTCTATTTTACTATTAAAACCAGATCCAAATAACTCAAAAGATCCTGAATATTCAACTTTGATGGATCCACGATCACTCGTGAGATTCACAGAAATCTCCTCACGTTTTACAGTGCTTATTATTCCGATTTTATCAAGCATATGAAAAATTACGGCCAATAACTGACTCTCTATACCGTATTGCTTATCCCCTAATAAAAAAATTATGGCTTCGCGTGCGCGTTCATTCTCAAATAAAAATGTTTTTGGGAAAACATTCTTTATATTAGATAAAAGTCCTTGGCCTGTTTGGCCATTAGACTTTTCGATACCCTCAAACCCGAATTGTTGTTTTCGCCCATCATTCAATTCACTTATTATTACATCATTAAAAAAACGAGTGTCAATTCTACTAGAATCTTGCTCTTTAACTGAACGAACACACTCGTCAACAAATCTTTGCAAAAGATTTTTAAGGAAATGGTCAGGTGATATTTCATTCTCAAACTTTTCCGCAATGGATTGATTTACTTCTTCCTTAATTGGAATTATTAATCTTGCTATCAAATTAGGGAAATCTGCCAATGATTTAGTTTTTGCCAATGCAGATAAATAATTTCGAGCAACTGTAACAGCTTTTTCTACTCGTGCTTCTTCATCTGGTTCAGATGAAGTTAAGATATGACTTAATATTTTTGCAATAAGGATAATATCATCTTCTGAACATTTTTCTGCTAAATCAGAAAAAAATTTAAACTGAATTTCTTCCAACTCTTGGACTAGCATTCTATTATTTTTAATATCTTTTCTGGCCATTTTATTTCCTATTTATAACAAGAAATCTTCACTTTCATTATTTGTACCATAAACATGCTGATATAGCATCTTTTTTATAGTACCATTTATTTTATAGCATTTTTTCCTTAAGGAAATCTTAAATCACAACATTTATTCAAAGGTTATGGCGTTGTTGCATAAATCGATTTAGAAAGTAAATAATAACTTTAAGTTTGCATTAATTGTAAGCGATGTTGCAAAAATCTATCTCAATATTTGCCTTATTATAAATGACTTTCGGTAACAGAGGTGTTTTTCCTTTATTTCCTTCCTTGCCTTCTACCAATTTAATAAAACCATAACTCTCCATAGTTCTTAATGTTCTTAATAAATTATTAGCTTTACGACCTGTTAATGGCTCTAATTCAGAAACAGATTGCGGTTGAGTATCTATAATCAAATGCAATAATTCTTGGTTCTTTTCAGATAAAACATTTGCTAATGACTTCATAGAGCTAAACCAAATTTTAGGCTCATCCAATTTAGGCTTATATTTACCCTTAGCAATGCATATAGTACGCTTTTTAAATTCGTCTAAAGGCATTATACCTACTTTCACTTTTTTTACTCGCTTAGTCATTTCCTCACCTCTCTTAGTAATTTTATTTTCTTATCGACTTCACGCCAAAAATCTTCCAATAATTTTGCTGCATTTTCGTAGAGATATGGCCTATTGACCCATAAGCCTAGAATGTCATCTACGACATAACGAACGCCGTTTAAATCAAGTAAATGTTCTAGCTATTATCTTTTTTATTAAACATCTCTATTATATCATCTTGTGATATATTTGCAATAAACTTCATTTCCCTAGTCTTAATTCACAATTTTTTCGAATCCTAATCAAAGCTTAAATTAAAAACAATACAGTTGTTTATAAGATAGTGCTGATATAATATGCAATTCTGATACAATTTATTTAGAAATGATCAACCTTACCAACTATAACCAACAGGATCTTGAGAAATTTTTCATTAATCTTGGTGAAAAACCATTCCGTGCAATTCAAGTTATCAAATGGATTCACCATGAGGGAGTAATTGATTTCAATGCGATGACTAACTTAAGCTTGACATTACGTGAAAAATTACGAGATTGCGCAGTAATTGAGTTTCCATCAATTGTTTCCGAGCAAGTGTCCAAAGACGGTACTTATAAGTGGCTATTTAGATTACACGATAACAATCACATAGAAGCGGTACTTATTCCCGAAAAAAAACGCGGTACTTTATGTATATCCTCGCAAGTTGGCTGTTCATTAGCATGCGGCTTTTGTGCTACAGCAACCATCGGCTATAAACGCAATTTACAACTTAGTGAGATTATTGGCCAATTATGGATGGTAACTAAGCGATTTTCAAAAGCAGGCTTTGGTAAACCCCGGACAATCACTAATGTAGTATTAATGGGTATGGGGGAACCGTTATTAAATTTTGATAATGTGGTAACAGCAATGGATATTATGATGAGCGATAATGGTTATGGATTATCAAAGTACCGAGTAACACTAAGTACTTCTGGTATTATTCCAGCTATGCTGAAGTTGCGGGAAGTAAGTGAGGCATCACTGGCTATATCGCTACATGCGCCAAACGATGAACTGCGCAATAAACTAATGCCTATTAATAGAAAATATCCTCTAAGTGAATTAATAAAAGTATGCAAGAATTATTATAAAGACCCACGGCGAGTGGTCACTTTTGAATATGTAATGATCGATAAAGTTAATGACAGTGAACAACATGCACATCAATTAGTAAAATTAGTACAGGGAATTCGCTGTAAGATAAATTTAATTCCATTTAACCCTTTTCCAGGCAGTAAATTTGGTCGTTCAAAGATAGAAGCTATTGAACGTTTTCGCAATATTCTACTTAAGGCTGGCATAAATACTATAACTCGTAAAACTCGTGGTAGTGACATCAAGGCTTCTTGCGGGCAATTAATTGCTTCTGCTAGTGAATAAGATTCGCAAAACGTTTTGTCACTAAATTTCTTCTTTTCTTGGACTTTATTTTTCTAATTATCATATTAGCCTTGTTAACACTAAAATATTCAGGAAATTCTAACTCCGGTAATGAGCGAAATAATCGAGATTTAGCTGTACTTAAGTAAAGAGTATCAACCAAGGCTTTTTCGGGCGTTGCCATCTTTATTCTATGTTTCCCTATTGCTTTGAACCCAAAGAAAAACTCTGGTTGAACATGATGAACTGATATTATACCCAACGGCGTTTTATATTTTTTGGTTCTTGCTAAAGAAATGGCATAAATTATCATTGGAATCTGGGAAACCATACCATGATAATAAAGCGCACTCTGTAATGATATATAACTTGGGAAAGGAGCTGTTAAATATTCTGGTAACATTAAAGGATCAATCAGTTCTGGTATTCCCCAAAGTCCACTGCGTAGATGCACTACCAAATTATGTTCAGCAAGTCGAGCTAATGTTTTGCTCGCAGTCGCTTTTGTAACTCCCAGAAAAACTGCAACAGCACTTGTTTTTACGATAGGCTGCTTAAGAGTTTTGAGTTTTGAATATACTTCAAGTAATCTCATTTTACTTAACCTCCAAAGCATTAATTACTTGCATAGCCATATTGTTCCATACAGTTTTAGAATCATACTGAGACTGATAATCCGGCTCGAGATAAGATAAAACCTGGCTCTTGAAATCTTGAAATGTTACTAAACTTGCTTTTGCCCGCGCTTCATGAAACATATGTTGCAATTTCTTGTCGAAAGATAAATTTTTCATTTGCGATATCAACAATATATAAAGATCAAAAACATCCCTCGCCTGAGTTTGTATTCGAGTCGCAAGAGCATGTACTTTTTGTTGAAATGCTGCATTTGCAGAATAATGATTAATCATAATGGGTAACAGACCGTACATCTGAATGAGGTGAGGATCTACAACTTCAAATTTTGTATCTCCCTGTAATCCTCTTCTTGAAAACTCTATCTTGGTATGCAACGGAATTTCTGAATCGTCAATTTTAAGTGTTAATTTCCATCGTTGTGTAGTTTCAGTCTGTTTGGGCATAGGAACTTTAAGAATACTAATATTTCTAACTTGAAGAATCTGCTTAAAAGATAAAGATTTGAAAATATTATGTACCTTATTTTGTAAAGTTTCTTTTTGTATAATCCGAACATCAAAGTCAATATCTTCTGAGTAGCGAATACTTTTAAAATAAAACCGCAAATTACATCCGCCTTTAAGTGCATACAAATTTCGATCTAACCTCCTTCCTAATTGATCGAGAAATAACAAATGAAATTGTTCAATATATTGTATAGGGTTATATACTGTCATAGAAATATAATACACAAAATTGACATATATGTCAATTATAGGTATAGTTTACCAGCAATTCTCATTTTGATGCTGTCATTCTCGCGAATGCGAGAATCCATTTAATTTGGGGCTCTTTGGATACCCGCCTTCGCGGGTATGACGTGAAATAGCACTTAAAATTGGTC
>CAYFQQ010000271.1:0-3995 GCA_964345265.1 uncultured Coxiellaceae bacterium | reverse complement strand
CGTGGTAAAAAAGAAAGTCCACCTACGATATTCCAGTTTTTGTATATCCAGTCGACTACATCAATCCATTCGTTTTCACCAACTAGTATAGTTACTGATGGATTATGTTCGGTAAAGTTGATTTTTACATTTTTCCAGTGTTCAAGTTGGTCAAATGCGTTGAGATCAGTTTTATAAATTGCACCTTTTGGGGCTTTAACTGGAAATTCGAGAACGAATGTGGTGGCCCTATCTTCTGTTTGGCCAACTTCGGGATGATAAGGTACACCTTGATCTTTGAGCATTTTAAATAAAGTGTCTGAAGCTGAAATGCGAATTCGGCGAATGAAATAAGGTGCCTGGCGTGGATGCATGCCAGATGCACAATCAACAACTAAGGATACAGTACCAGAAGGTTTTACACAGGTAACAGCAGTAGCAGGATTGATGGCAAATCTCTTTGCATAGGCCTTGTTGATAGCAATAGCTCTTTGCTTTAGTTTTTGTAATATTTGTGGTTTACGAACCGCTTTTGAGTCCCATTGACCAGTAATTGAAACTCCGAGCAGCCGCTCCTGATGACAATTGTCATGCCATTCCTTAGATAGATAAGGGAAATTAGTTAGTGTGGCTTGATATGTTCCTAGTATGGTCGCTAAACGAATTTTTCGTAATAAAGATTCTTTAGTATCTTCGGCACGGGCAACAATTTCAGTAAGGTTACAAAAACTCTTTGATCGCAAAATGATTTCACCGCATGGATTAGTGCCTATAATGCCGGTTATGATATTACCATGAATGTAGCCTTTTTCTTTCAAAAACTTCAAACGCCGTTGCGGTAATGTTTCAGCTAAACCACTACGATTAAAAATACCACGTTCTCCTGAGCCGCTTTTCATCAAAGCGATCCATTCTTCCATTAGTTCTTTGTTAGTTGGTTTGGTGACGTAGACAGCAGAGTTATTAGCCATGTGGCGTTGCGGATCAGTATAATAAAACGGTCCTTTTTTGGCATCGCGTAAGTCTGCATCGTCTAAGTCAGATAATGAAATCATAGCACTACGTCGAACACCACCTGAAACAACTACTTCACCAATCTTACAAAGAATGTCATGAGCATCAAGGTTAGTTAAACGTCGTCCCTGTCTGCGCAGAATTCTTTCTCGAGTAAAATCGAGTAGAGCACGTAACGGTTCTGGACCAGAACTTTTACCTCCCATAGTTTTTAAACGAGCTCCAGCGGGGCGCAATTTTGAGTAGTCAAACTTAATATCTTTACCATTGAACCAGGTTTTCATGCCCAAAACTAATGAATCACACCAGCCTTCTTTACTGTCCTGGATGACGCGAGTAGACAATATATCTCCAGTTTGCCGTTTAATTATTGGCAGAGTTTGAATGTTAGCGCTTTCTACTGAAAAACCTACTCCAGTTCCACACATTGAGATATACATTACTTCACCAAAGTCCTGTAGTGATGATGGCGCTATATAGGAACAGTTGTAAGCGCAGACATTGGTAGCTCCAGCGGCGGGACCTGCAAATTGCAGCAAGCGCATCGATGGCATAACTTCCTGGTTAAGAATGCCTTCTCTAAGTTCGTTATATTCATTATCAGTTAATTTATCGCCTAAATTTTCGCGCATAAAGTCCATATACCTGTCTATGGTTTCAATCCAGGTTTCACGTCTTTGTTCTTTTTCAATCCAACGTGCGTAAGTGCGTAAATAAACAAATTCACTAAGAGCACTACGAAAATATTTTTTGCTTTCAGCCGCGAGTTTTTTAACATGTTCTGGTACTGGAATTTTGCGGCGGCGAAATTCAGCACGTTTTTCACGATATAAAATATACGCTTTAGCAGTTTTTACGTACTTGTTTAAAATTAATTCTTTTTCAACTGTATCTTGAATGCCTTCAACGGTGGGGATGAAAGTTTTATGACGTTTGCGGATTTGATTAAGTTCATTGACTATTTTGTCACTGATTAATCGAGCTTCCTTACGTGATCCTTCCCCAGTTGCTTGCATTGCTTTGTGTATAGCGTTGGTGATTCGTTTAGCATCAAAAGCGACAATAGTGCCATCGCGTTTCTGTACTTTATCAAGCAATATTTCCATTTTTATATTCCTTAAATATTTTCTGTAAATCGTGCAGCGACAAATAGCCAGTCACTTAATCTATTTAGATAGGGTATTAATGCATTGTCTATAGTATCGGTCTTGGTAAGTTGCACTACTGCCCTTTCGGTACGTCGGCAAATAGTGCGAGCAATATGTAAGTGTGCAGAGATTTTATTACCACCGGGTAATATGAATTCATTTAATGGAGGCAATGCAGAATTCATTTCATCTATTTCTTGTTCTAAATTTTCTACATTCGAAATTGTAATTATTTCTTTTAAAGAGGCAAGTGCTAATTGTGCATTTATTTTAACTAGCTCATTTTGAATGTGCAGTAAACGTTGCTGTAAGGTATTTAGTTTATCGAAATCCTTACTATACACTAAAGCCAGTCCAATAAATGCGTTTAATTCATCAATGCAACCACAGGCATTAACTCGAGGAGAATCTTTAGATATACGTTTACCATCGCATAATTGCGTAGTTCCTCGATCGCCAGTTTTTGTATAAATTTTATTCAAGAATTAATCGCCTGTTTTCTGATAATCATTCCTGTGTTGTTAACAAATCAGTATTTACTACCCAATGAGGTTTTCTCAATGCATAAATCAACAGCCCCAATCCTATTAGTATTACAATTCCTATAATCAGTAGTATTTCTCTAAGCAATATGTTGCCTATTTCGAGCTGCTCGGGAGGAACAAAGCTCATAATTATTCCTAATATAACGCTTATTAAACCAAGAGTTGCTACTATCCACATGCCTACAATTCCACCAGGAATTTTATAGGTTCTTTTGACATAAGGTCGTTTATAACGTAACACAATACCAGAGATAAAAAGTAATATATACATCACTAAGTACAGAACAGACACTATCTCCATAATTAACCAATAAGCACTACTTACGGTTGGTGTTGATAGAAACAACAAAGTTATAATTGTAAAAACAATGCCCTGGAAAATAAACATATTTATCGGCATACCGTGTTTATTTACTTTGGTTAATATGGGTGGTATTTCTCCTCCAGTGGCAGAACCAAAAAATCCTTTGCTAGGACCAATTATACTAGAATTCAGTGCAGCTACTGATCCAGCAACAATTAAAATAGCCAAAATTGGTACCGCCCAAGCCATGTGAAATTTAGTAAAAAATGCCGTAAACGCTTGCATAATGCCGGCAACGAGACTGAGTTGTTGTTGAGGTACTACTATCGCAATTGATAATGCACCTAAACCTACGCCCGAAATTAATATTACTGCTAAAAAAATACCTTTAGAATAATTTTTTTGTGTATCTTTTACATCTAAAGCATGTGCTCCAGAAATTTCCATACCAGTAAATGCATATAATAAGCCGACGAGAAAAGCCAAATGGCGCATACTTATTTGCTTGACATCGGGGAAAAATGTTTTTATTGATAATGCCGTTTGAGATGGCTCTCCCATAAGTAACCATGTAAATCCTAAAACCAAAATAAGAATTACCGGGATGAATACTGCTGTAAAAGCTCCGAAAGTGTTAATCCAGCCAGCGGTTTGCATACCTCTAAAGCTGATGAAAGTTGCTACCCAGAATGAGATTAAAATAAATGATATTAAAAAATATTTGTTATTTGCAAGCTGCGGCATAAATACGTATGCAAATGTAGCGGCTACAAATGAAAGAAACGCGGGCAGGCTCACTATGTTAGATAAAAATTGTAGCCAGATAGCCAAAAATCCCCAGTAACCACCCAAAGCTTCTTTCACCCACACGTATACACCGCCTCTTCCTGGCCAAGCAGTGGCAAGTTCTGCAGAAACCAGAGCTGATGGGACCAGAAACATTAGGGCTACTAAAATATAGTAAAAAATACAGCTGAAACCATATTCAGCTAAAGTAGGAAGAGC
>CAYFQQ010000270.1:0-6309 GCA_964345265.1 uncultured Coxiellaceae bacterium | reverse complement strand
TTTTCAATAGTTCGAAAACTACATTTTGCTTAATTGGTAATTTTCCATTACTCAACTGAACGATAGCGTAACAGAATATTTGTAAAGGACGTTTAGCAGTTATTTTGGGATCAAGTTGCCTTAAGCTACCAGATGCGGCATTGCGCGGATTAACAAAAACTTTCTCACCAGCCTCAAGAGCAAGTTTATTATATTTTTCAAAATCTGCTGTTGGAATATAAACCTCACCGCGTACTTCTAAAGTTTTTGGATAATTTTTGCCATGTAATTTTAACGGAATAGATACAATGGTTCTGGCATTCTGTGTTACATCTTCACCAACTGCTCCATCACCACGCGTTGCTGCCTGTGCCAAAATACCATCTTCATACAATAAACTTACCGACACTCCGTCAAACTTAGGTTCACACATATATTCAATTTTATGCTTAACATGCAATCGATCTTTAATCCTCTTATCAAATGCTCGCAATTCATTTTCACTAAAAACGTTTTGAAGAGATAGCATCAATATCTTATGTCTTACTGAGGCAAATTCTTTTAATGGTTCAGCACCGATTCTTTGTGTAGGAGAATCAGGAGTAATAAGTTCAGGATGCTGCATCTCTAATTCCTGAAGTTCACCAAATAAGCGATCATATTCCGCATCAGAAATGGTCGGACTATCTAAGACATAATATTTATAATTATGTTCTCTAATCACCGAACGCAATTTCTTGATACGCTTTAATACCTGCTTTGATATCATACCTCAATTTATTCCTTGAAATAAATCGTAAGTATATAAACTATCTTCATAATTACGAATCCTCTTTCGCCACCTTTCGATCACTGATTGATCCAACAACAAATGACGCTCATCCCTGATTCCACCACCTAAATCATCAAGCAATTGTTTTGCAGTATCAAGCATAATTTCAAAAACTGACAAGGGTTTTTTATGATCATTGATACACATAAACAATGTTAAGCCTTGGCAAGAACAATTTCCCATATTATGAATATCAAACGTACCGGGTTCAGTAGCTGAAGCCAAACTAAATAACACGTTTCCTTCACCGTTTTTCTTTTCATGGCGATGGAAGATATTCATTTTGCCGTATCGAAAACCATTGGCCAATAAAGCTTGTAATAATTCATATCCCTTGTAAGGCCGATCTTGACGAGCTATAAGACGCATCACGATCAATTCATGAGGGGCAACATTTTCTTTTACTTCATCAGCATCTTTCAATTCTGCATCGGAAGGTTCGGTTCCAATTGGCTCTTCAAGAGATTCGTCTTCATATTCTGTTTCTTCTGTTTCCAAATTAGTGAACACAGGCTCTTCTTTCTGTTTAGCCAAATAAGCTCTTTGTTTTCTATACTTAAATATAAAAAAAGCTATTACTAAAACAAGCACAATACTAAATAGTATTATCCACACCATTAAAATACTCCCTCTATCAATTATTTATAGATGCGCTAATTTTACTGTGTAACAATTAAGGACGCAAAATATAAGAATTTACATTTTAACCGATTTTAAGTGCCACTTTCAGTCATACTCGCATTTTTACGTCATACCCGCGAAAGCGGATATCCAGGAAGCTTAAAATTAACTAGAAAGCATCTCCAGAAACACAGTTTATACGCAAAAAAACAGTTTTTCGTCATTCCCGCGAAAGCGGGAATCCAGTATTTACAAGGCTTTCTTGGATCCTCGCTTTCGCGAGGATGACCTTTCCTGAGTCTTTGCAACTAAGCTTAGTAAGAACTTCAATAAAATATATTTTTTTTCTGCATACTAAAAATTTTAATTATTTCAAAACAAATGATACAAAATATTCCTGCGATTAAACAAATAACTAAGTCAACTAAATTTAGCATAGCAAAATGAAATATGTTATGTAAAAAAGGCATATACAACACAGTACCAAGAAATATCAATGTGCCACTCACAATCCACCATAAGGCAGGATTAGGCATCCGCAAACTAGCTAAAATGTTACGTGACCACGAGCGATTACCAAATATCAAACCGAGATTTCCCATAACTAGTGCCGTAAAAGTCAATGCCCTAATTTTTGAGGCATTATATCCCATATAATAACCAAAACTAAAAACAGCCAAAACAATAAATAGAACTATGCAGCCTTGGATTAAACTCATTCTTAAAATTCGCCAATTAAACACCGACTCCTTTGGGTCACGTGGCTTACGTTTCATAACGTCAACCTCTTCAGATTCAGCTTCAAATACTATCGAACATGCGGGATCGATTATTAATTCTAAAAAAACTATATGCACTGGCAGCAAAATAAGCGGCCATTTAAATATTACTGGAAGCAATGACATACCGATGATCGGTATATGGACTGAAAAAGCATAGCTCATCGCTTTTCTAATATTATCAAATATTCTTCTGCCCAGCCTTACAGCTTGAACGATAGAAGAAAAATCATCATCGAGTAATACTAATTCCGACGCTTCGCGAGCCACATCAGTACCCCGCTCCCCCATAGCGATACCAATATGCGCTGATCTTAGAGCAGGAGCATCATTCACTCCGTCACCGGTCATTGCTACAATTTCTTTATTAGCTTTAAGAGCATTTACTATACGTAATTTTTGTTCCGGTATAATACGAGCGAAAATACTTACATTTTTAATTTTATTGCGTAATTCAGCATCACTCATATTCTGTAATTCTTGTCCTGTAATAATATTAGCAGACGAATCTAAACCAATTTGTCTGGCAATATTCATTGCAGTTTCTGAATAATCTCCGGTTATCATAATCACACGAATACCGGCTTGATGACATTTTTTGACCGCCTCAGGAACCATTACTCTTATCGGATCTGCTAAACCTATCAAACCAATAAATTTAAACTCAAATTCATGCTGCTTCTTTGGCAATACTGCTTCCTGAAACCCGGCTTTTGCTACTCCAAGAACACGTAGCCCTTCACTGGCCAAAGTTTTTATATGCTTAAATAATTCTTTCGCCCTTTTTTTATCAATATGACACAAGTCGATTATCGCTTCAGGTGCGCCTTTAGCAGCAATTTCAAATGTCGTATCATGTGGAGATTTCCAAACATGTGAAATAGCCAAAAGATCTTTAGACAAGGGATATTCACGCACTAATTGCCAATCTTTATGTAAATGCTCAGTGTCATGAAGATACTTATCACCGAGTCGCTTAATAGCTTTCTCCATAGGATCGAATGGATCTCGTTGACTTGCCAGAATACTATATTCAATCAAATCGTGAAAACTTTCAGGTAATGGTTTTTTAGCATTAATTAATACCGTTAGATCGAGAAATTTACCAGCAGCAAAAATTTTATTAACCTGCATTTCATTTCTAGTTAAGGTTCCGGTCTTATCGACGCACAATACAGTAGCAGAACCTAAAGCTTCAACTGCAGGAACTTGGCGAGTAAGGACATGCTCGCGAGAAATGCGCCAAGTCCCTAGAGCAAGAAAAGTCGTCAATATCACTGGAAATTCTTCTGGCAAAATTGCCATAGCAAGAGTAATTCCGGCCAAAGTCCCATGCAACCAATCACCACGATTATAGCCATGTATTATTGCTACTAAAACACAAACTGACAACCCGATAATAGCAAGATTACGTACTAGGCGAGAAGTTGTTTTTTGCAGTAAGGTTCGTTCTGGTTTAATTACCTGCAATAACTTACCAATTTTGCCAATTTTAGTATTAATACCAATACCATAAACCTCAGCTATACCATTACCGCCTACAACCAGAGTTCCAGCATAAATATTGGGCTCTTTTTCAACTATCTTATAAACAGGCACTGATTCACCGGTTAACAATGACTCGTCAACTGATAAATTGTTAGATGTAATAAGTTTACAGTCCGCAGGAATAAAATCCCCTTCATGGATAACTACGATGTCCTCTCGTACAACTTCTCTGCCCGGAATACGCATTTCTTTGCCGTCTCTAATAACTAGAGCTCGCGGACTAGAAAGTTTCCGTAACGCATCCAGAGCACGCTCGCTTTTATGTTCCTGATAAAAAGTAATGCCCATAATAACAAACACAAAGCTAACTAACACCAGCGCTTCACGAGCATCGCCTAAAATAAAATATAGAACTCCGCCTGCAATAAGCAGTAAAAACATAGGTTCTGTTATGATCCGATATATAATTTCAAATATACCGCGTTTACGTACCGAAGGAAGTTCGTTATAGCCTTCTTGCTTGAGTCTCTGAGCCGCTTTTTGTGCAGAAATGCCAGAAATCGTTGCTAAATTAACTTGGCTATCCATTACACCGAAATCCACTTACCATGGCCAATAAGATAAGAAAACCGGAGTTACATCTTGTGATGCATGGCCAAGATAAAACCATAGCGGATCATATATTAAAAAATTAATCATCATGAATGACAAAACTCCGCATCCAAAAATTATTACTGAATATTGTGAATGACATTTAAAATATCTTTTAATCAATACAACAGCAATAAACAAAAATGATAAAGATATAATAGCTGAAATAAAATAAGCTGGTAAAGGCGCAGCAGCAAAATAATTGTAAACCAATAAAGTTGCAACCCCGATAAGACCAATAATGGGCATATAAAAACACAGTTTTAGCAGAATTGACCGTGCTGCTTGGAATAATTTTGATGAATCGACAAAAATATAAGCAGCGAGTAAAGATATAGCAGGAACTATTGATAATATATAACGAGCTTTTTTATCATGTACTAAAGTCAACATTATAATAATCACAAGAAACCAAACACTAAGAGATAACAAAAATTTCATATTTTGAGATTTAGGCCAAAAAATCTCCTTTCTCTTCATAAAAATGACTGCCAATGCAAATAAAACGGTGAAACTGTAATTCAATAAACCATTGCTAAAATAAAAATAAATACGATGAATAATACTACTACTTCCATATAACCTGCCGATACTTTCAGCCACTATTACATCATGTACAAAATTAACTCCTCCCTGAATATATGCTGCTAATAATAACAAAGACATTCCTGCTACAAAAAAAATAATGCTAATAACGGAAAAAACCATTAATAATCGCCATTCTTTATTAAATAAATAAAAGCTGCCTACGACAATTGCCGGAATAATAAAACCAATCGGTCCGCGCATAATTAATCCGGCTAAAAGGCCAAGCGGCGATAACCATAATTGCCGATTATCTTGTTTTACTTTTGCAGCATAGACTAAATAAAAACAAAAAGTGGTTATCAACATTGGATAAACATCAATAGCCAAAGAATGAATAGCATCGATAAACTTCCAAGTAAATAATGCAAGTAACACTGCATATAAACCCCATTTTTTATCATGTAATGCTCCGAGTTTATATGTCAGAACTAATGTAAGTGAAGCTGCAAGACAATATGGAAAACCAACTGTAAATATAGAAATCTCACCAAAAGGTAATGAAGCCAAATAAATTAAAAAAGTGTTTCCGATCGGATAATCTGGAAATGGATGACCATTTATTATCGGAAAATAAGTCAAGCCATAACGAAATGCATTTTCAACAAAGATCGGAAACCGGGCAGTATAATCGACTATACCTTCGTTATACTGGCATAGCATGAGAACAACAAAACTTACAGCAAAAATACTTAAAGCAGGTCTTGCAATTAATAATTTAGAATAAATTTTTTCTATCACCTTAACCATTTGATTTTAAGCTTCAAAACAACTATTTATTATAAAAGAGACTTTTGCGAAAACAAATACTATGATATATACTTTTATTATTCCCCGGTAGCTCAGCTGGTAGAGCGGGTGACTGTTAATCACTTGGTCGGCGGTTAGAGTCCGTCCCGGGGAGCCAGATTTATTGCAAGATAATTATCATTGCTCACAACTTTTTTGCCAGTTTCTTTTTCAAGCTTCTTTCTCGCTCCCCCGGCAACTTCGCCGCCGCGCTTGGACACTTTTTTGTTTTCATCAAATCCTTGTGGATGCTCGATTTTAGTGATTTCAGTAGTGGCAGCTTCGCCAAGCATTGAAAATATAAGTTCCAAATCAGTCATGTGGTCGCGTAGATTTTCGCGTTTTAGTCCTTTAATTTTTTTGTGCTCACCAGGTGTTAGACCAAAAGCTGCTTTGGCAATTTCCGCAGTTAATATTTCATATTCTTTGCCTTCTACTCCGTGTTTTCTCCACTCATCGGTTAAAGTTTCTCGAATTTCAATGCCACGCATACGTTTTTCAATCCATGAATCAGGATAACCTTTGGCTTTATATAATGCTCTAGTTCTCTTTGTGCCAAATTCCGGATCTTCAATTTCCTGCACT
>CAYFQQ010000269.1:0-1659 GCA_964345265.1 uncultured Coxiellaceae bacterium | reverse complement strand
TTTCCGGACTTTTTGCAATATTCTATGACGGTGAAGATTTCTTTCGAATAAAAAATATTCCAGAAAGTGAAGCAGCTCGCGAATTGCTAGAAGGTGTTGGATTAGGCGTTTATGATATTGTATCTTCTATAAAGCAAGCGGCAAGAAAATCTCTTGCTAAATCTGACAAACGTTCGAACGTTGTTTAAATTATATTAAATTGCCTTTCTCTTTTTCTCCTGTTGGCATCTTGTACATTCTAAAGGTAATCTCCAAATTCTACAAAAGAATGATTTTATGTCAATTAGCTTAGGTATATAGATTATATTAAATGACCTTAGTTATTTATACGTTAATTATTAACGTGTTTATAAATAAATTCATATTTCTTATTAACATAACTATATATTCTTATTATATACTAATTATGTCAATTTGGCAAATAGGCAAGTGAGCATCGGAATAGCTAAGCTAGTGATTCCACTTTCATCGACTATTCTAGCAGCTATAGCTAGCACTAGTACCCCACACATGACAACCAATTACAGGGAACACATACCTCTTATCCATCACAAATTAAAAAATAGTATATTACTTAATCCATTATTTCTTGACTTAAATGCGAATGCTCATATATCAATTATGCCTTGTATGGGAGAACGGTTTGATTGCAAGAAGTAATAAAGCTTGAGAATGTCAATTACAGATATAATTCAGATCTAATTTTAGAGGATATTTCATTTAAAGTAAATCAGGGCGATCTGTTGGGCATAATCGGTCCCAATGGTGCAGGCAAAACTACATTATTTCGTTTGATACTTGGACTGCTTGAAGGTTATCAGGGGAAGATAACGGTATTTGGTGAAGATATACGAAACAATAGAAAGGCCCTAAAAAAAATAGGCTATATACCACAGAAAAAAGATATTGATCAGGGTTTTCCTGCAACAGTCGAGGAAATTGTTTCATTAGGAGTATTACATAGAAAAACCAATAAAGACACAATAATTTCTGCTCTTAAAATTGTGGGATTGCTTAAACAAAAAGACAAAAGGATTGGCGAACTTTCAGGAGGACAGCAACAACGTGTACTTATAGCAAAAGCTCTAGTAAATGAGCCCCAATTGTTGATACTCGACGAGCCTACAACAGGCATTGATTTGGAAACACAAGACAAATTCTATACCCTGCTAAGAAAATTAAATTCAGAGAAGGATATCACTATAATATTAGCTTCGCACGATCTCGATGCAATAAATAAACTTGCAAATAAAGTAGCATGTATTAATAGAAAAATGTCATTTCACGGAGATGCTGGAGAATTTTTTGGAAATGAGCAATTGCTCAAATCCTATTCTGAATCAAGCATGCAGGCTCATATGCATTCACACAACTATAGGTAGGAAATGTATGTTTGCTTTATGACTTTTTCAACTCGTCAACCTGTATTCACCGTAAGGTAGTCCTCATATATAATGTGGAAATAGATAGATACCTGTTCTTGGAATATTATTAATATTAAAATTTTTTGTAAAGGATCTCTGACTGGTTAAAAATAAGTATAAAGTCCAGAAAACTCGAGTATTTATTTATTAGTGTTAGGTTGAAGTTGTAATTGGAAGAAATTAGCAAATGGTCAAATCGCTTTACTTGGACAGCAATAATCCAGGGAGCAATTGT
>CAYFQQ010000268.1:0-3312 GCA_964345265.1 uncultured Coxiellaceae bacterium | reverse complement strand
AAAAACGGCGATAAATCGCATAAATCATTTATTAGGACTGCGGACTTTTAAAGTGTCGATTTTAAACTTGCCAATCATTATGTTTTAACAAAATCGAAGAGTGGTCGATAGTCTCCCTTGTCTGCAGTTCTTAGTGAGGAAATATAAGCTTGTCTGGTTAGGGAATTTGAAACCAGGTCTCCACGTCCCCATGTAAATTTTTCTGCTCCGTTATTAAATAATAGAACATCAGTTTGATATTTCTTACCCTTCGGTCCATAGATTTTTTGGTGAATTTTCTAGTAATTCCTTAACTAGCTCTTCAAATTGTTTTTGCTCTTTATTAGCAGCGACTTTTTGTGCTTCTAATCCCGTTGAATGAGAGACACGATCAAGGCGTTGCTTGGCTATTTTTCTGGCTTGTTTTTCTAAAACATCGGCCAAAGTTGTATAGGGTACAAGGGCGTATACGAGCTTGCAACCCATAGCTGCAGCTGTTTTAGTTAATGTTTTCAAAGTTGTTGATTCGTTTTGTTTCGCTGATTCAATTTGTATGATACGAGCCTGATTCACGCCCATACGTTTTGCTAGTTGGCGACTTGATAAACCGAGAGCTGTACGTATTAAATTAACCCAACCTTTTTGTGGTTTCGGCTGCTGTTTTATGGCAGCCCAACTTTTTAGTTCTTCATCCAATTGTGTTAACATTAAACGCTCAAATTTCACGATATGATTCCTTTAGACCGTCAGTTGTTGGCGATTACATACTACTATTCAAATTGTGTCAATAATGATTAGAAGAAACTATTCATGCTTCATAACAATTGCAATTGTTTTTGCAATTTACTTAACACTTGCAAATTTTCTTTTAATTTTTCCTGATCTTTTTTAATGATATCCTTTGGAGCTTTTTGCAAATAGTTGTCATTACTTAATTTATTTTGTATGCGTTCTATTTCTTTTTGCAACTTAGCAAGCTCGTTGTTTAAACGTTTTTTTTCAAATGTTTTATCAATTATTTTTTCTAAAGGAACATGCATCTCTAATTCGTTGATTAAAGTTGTTGCAGATGATGCTGCTTTTTCGTTGTCTTTTAACCATGTAATGGATTCTAATTTTGCAAGGGACATTAAATATTGCTGATTATTTTTAATATATTTTTTGTCAGCACTAGATCCTTTTTTTAATAACAGTGGTAAATGTTTTCTTGGATGGATTTTCATTTCACTGCGAATATTACGTATACCCATAACCACTTTTTTTAACCATTCTATTTCTTGGGTGGCTTTATTATCAATTTGCTTTTTGTTTAGTTTTGGATAAGGCTGTAACATAATGGTTGCACCTTTTTTGCCTGTTAATGGAGCAACCTGTTGCCAGATTTCTTCACTAATAAAGGGCATTATAGGATGTATTAAACGCAGTAGAATTTCTAATACTTCTACCATGGTTGGGCCGATATGTTGCTGTGCTTTGCAGAGTTCTAAATACCAATCGCAGTATTCATGCCAGATAAATTCATGAAGTGATTGAGCCATTAAATCGAAGCGGTAATCACTAATAAATTCGGTAATTTCCTGAATGGTTATTTGTAAGCGCGCAAGAATCCAACGGTCAGCCAGAGTATAAACATCTTTTTTAGTATTCTGATTCATTAATACGAAACGGGATGCGTTCCAAATTTTATTGCAGAAATTGCGATAGCCCTCCAAGCGGTTAATGTCAAAATTTATATCGCGCCCAGTTGAGGCCAGCGCACAAAAAGTAAATCTAAGTGCATCCATACCGTACGGTTTGATGCCCTGAGGAAATTCTTTGTGAGTTTGCTCAGCAATCGTTTTACGAAACTCAGGCTGCATTAAATCGGAAGTACGTTTGGTAATAAGATTCTCTAAAGATATTCCTTCGACTAAATCAATGGGATCTAAAATATTACCTTTGGACTTAGACATTTTTTGTCCTTGGCTGTCACGAATCAGCCCGGTGATGTAAACTTCTTTGAATGGTACTTCGCCAGTAAATTTAAGTCCCATCATTACCATGCGCGCTACCCAGAAGAAAATAATATCAAAGCCAGTTACCAGAACATTGGTTGGATAAAAAGTTTTAAATTGATTTTTTGCATCAGGCCAACCAAGACTTGCAAATGGCCATATAGCAGAAGAGAACCATGTATCGAGAACGTCCTCATCTTTAACTAATTTCCAGTCTTTATCTATTTTATATTTATTGCGAACTTCAACTTCACTATCTCCAACGTAGACATTATTTTGTTCATCATACCAGGCAGGGATTTTATGCCCCCACCATATTTGTCGGCTAATGCACCAGTCTTCAATGTTCTCTAGCCACTGTAAATATGTTTTACTCCAGATGTCAGGAATGAATTTAATTTTGCTGCTAATGACTGCTTTCATTGCTGGTTTAGCCAACAATTTTGTTTTCACGAACCATTGGTCAGTAAGGTGCGGTTCAATTATTGCATCAGAACGATGGCATTTGGGGATTTTAATTTTATAAGGTTCAGTTTTTGATAGTAAATTTGCTATTTTAAGATCATGAATGATTTGTTTGCGAGCTTCAAAGCGATCCATTCCCCAATAAACTGATGGTGCATTTTCATTCAGTTTGGCTTGAGAGGTAAAAATACTGATTATCGGCAGATCATGTTTTTGCCCAATTGCATAATCATTGAAGTCATGTCCTGGAGTTACTTTCACGCATCCACTACCGAATTCTATGTCGACTGTTTCATCAGCAATGATTGGAATACGGTGTTCAGTAAATGGCACCCGCACGTATTTGCCAATCAAATCTTGATATCGCTCATCGTCTGGATGTACTGCAACAGCTGTATCACCGAACATAGTTTCCGGTCGTGTAGTTGCAACTACTAGGTATTTTTTTCTTTCCCCTTCAATTGGATATTTGATATACCAGAGAGATCCGTCCTGTTCTTCAAAAGTAACTTCAAGATCGGATATAGCAGTATTTAGTATCGGGTCCCAATTGACTAGTTTTTTACCTCGGAAAATTAGTTTCTGATTGTAAAGGTCGATGAAAACTTTTTGCACCGCTTTTGACATGTCGGAATCCATGGTAAAGCGTTCATTACTCCAGTTTACCGAAATCCCCATGCGGCGCATTTGTTGTTGAATAGTTGTACCGGATTTTTCTTTCCAGTCCCATACCTGTTGAACAAATTTTTCACGGCCTAATTGATAAGGATCTTTACCTTGAGATATTAGCTGCTGCATGACTACCATCTGAGTGGCGATACCGGCGTGATCTAAACCTACTTGCCATAAAGTGTTGAATCCTTGCATGCGATGG
>CAYFQQ010000267.1:0-4582 GCA_964345265.1 uncultured Coxiellaceae bacterium | reverse complement strand
CAAATCGATTATCAGCCCCCTGCCCTACGACAAATTGCTAACGCTGCAGATGGCAGTATTCGCGATGCATTAAGCCTCCTCGATCAAGCTATCGCATATGGCAATAATAAAGTAACCGTAAATGACGTTAATGCCATGCTATGCACAATTGAAGATGACTATTTATTCGAATTGTTGGTGGCTCTAGCAAATAATGATGCTTCTACAATCTTAACGATTATTAACAACATTGCCTCACAAGCTGCAGATTTTACGGGAGTTTTAGAAAAATTATTATCTATATTACACAGACTTGCTATTATACAGGCGGTTCCAGAAATGAATGATCATGATGCCAAAAAGTTTACCAAATTTGCTGATTTATTTACTCCTGAAGACATTCAATTGTACTATCAAATAGCCTTAATCGGGCGCCGTGATTTGCCACTTGCTCCAAGCCCGAAAAGCGGCTTTGAAATGATAATGCTAAGAATGCTGGCCTTTAAACCAGTTGCTTCTGGAGAAAAATCTTCTAATTATAGCAAGAAGGAAGCAGAGCTTGTCTTGCATAGCACTAGCGAAGCAGGTAGCGAACCAGGACCTGTTCTGCGTAGTTTTAGCGAAATAGAATGGCCCCACATTCTTCCTCAACTTAATCTTTCCGAATCTACTCGAGCTTTAGCCGCTCATTGCAGTATTGGGGAAATTCGAGATAACCATATTGAACTATATATAAATCCAAAACACTCTGTTATGCTACATGATAAGCATGAACAGCGTTTAAGCAAAGCCTGCAGCGAATTGTTTCGAAAACCGATTCAAGTGTCCATCAGTGTAACCGAAACAGTTTTAGAAACTCCAAGCGATATTGCCCATCGCCAAAGCCAAGAAAAACAAAAGAAAGCTGAAGAGACTATCAAAAAAAATCCCAATATTCAGGCGATAATTAAAAATTTTAATGCTACAATTATCCCTGAATCAATCATTGATAACGAAAAATAGAGGTAATAACTAATGGCGGACCAACCAAATTTACAAGAATTGCTAAAAAAAGCCAAAGAGATGCAGGAAAAAATGCAGATGGCTCAAGACGAACTCTCCAAGATGAAAATTACTGGTGAATCAGGAGGCGGATTAGTAAAAGTGACTATGACAGGTCGCCATGATGCTGCAAAAGTATATTTAAGTGATGAAGTCTTACAAGAAAAAAAAGAATTTTTGGAGGACTTGATAGCAGCCGCTATTAACGATGCAACTCGTAAAGTAGAAAAAGCATCACAGGGTAAAATAGTTGATTTAACTAAAAGTATGGGGCTACCTACAGAACCGCCAGAAGATGAAGTTTAATAGTATAGAAACTTTAATCAAAGCATTGTGCTGCTTGCCCGGAGTTGGTCCAAAATCAGCACAACGTATGACATATTATCTGTTAGAACGCGCTAGAGATGACGGTTTACAATTAGCAGAAGCTCTACACCAAGCCATTACTAAGGTGAATCGTTGCAAACACTGTCGTACTTTAACCGAAACCGAAATCTGTGAGGTTTGTGCTAACCCGCGCCGTGACCCGTCTTTACTATGTATCGTAGAAACTCCTGCTGACGTTTTAGCAATCGAACAAACTCATAGTTACAAGGGACTTTATTTTGTATTAATGGGACGTTTATCACCTTTAGATGGCATTGGACCGAAAGAAATCGGTATGGATATATTACAAGAACGCTTAAACCAAAATAATTTGACTGAAATAATATTAGCTACTAATTCAACCATAGAAGGTGAAGCAACTGCCCATTATATTGCTAATCTAGTTGCTGATAAAAATATAAAGTGTACTCGTATTGCATACGGTATTCCCATAGGAGGCGAACTAGAATATTTAGATGGTAATACCATTGCTCGCGCCTTTACAGGCCGTATAGCTATGGCTAATGAAGCTCGTGAAAATGCTGTACCGGACCATAACCATGACCAAGAGTAAATTTACTGCCAGCTAGAATTGCTTTACTAAGATACGCTTTTGCCCTAGCCACAGCTTCATATAAATCATATCCCAGTGCCAGAAAACTCGCAATTGCTGAAGAAAATGTGCAGCCGGTACCATGGGTATTTTTGGTCTTGATTCGCTCAGCCTCATACCAATAGACCTTATCAGTAGCTTTTATATAAAAACAATCTGTACACTTATCACTATGCTGCAAATGCCCACCTTTGATTAATACCGCCTGCAAGGCCTCTTGACATAATTCCTTTGCTGCTTGCTGGATATCATCTCGAGACTCAATTTTTTTCTTCAATAATAATTGTGCCTCCGGCAAATTTGGAGTAATTAATGTTACTAAAGGAACAAGTTTCTCGTATAAAAACCTAATAGCAGTGTTTTTCAAGAGTGTATCACCGCTTTTAGCTACCATTACAGGATCTAAGACAATTGGAATATTGTTTGAAAGTGCCTTGATTTTATTTGCGACTATTTCAATTATATCAACATCGTACAACATGCCTATTTTTATAGCTGCTACTTTAATATCCGAGAAAATTGCATCAATTTGCTGGCCAACAAATTCAGCCGGCACAGCATGTACTGCATCAACACTTGAAGTATTCTGAGCAGTTAACGCGGTTATCACCGACATGCCATAGCAGCCTAAAGCGGAAAATGTTTTCAAATCCGCTTGAATGCCAGCACCACCGCTACAATCGGAACCGGCGATAGTTAATACACTTGTGTATTTTTTACTATTCATATATGTCACTTCACGTCATTTCGCAAACGTATAGATGTCAACTTAAGCCTCGTACCCTCATCATCATTCCGCATCTCTCTTTTCGTCATTCGGTGGCTCTCTTTTCGTCATTCCGCGGCTTGACCGCGGAATCCAGGTCATAGGAACAGGCATGCCTGTTCCCTACAGGATATACCCCTTTCGTGGGTATGACGAAATAAAAAGGTTTCTCATAAGTTACCATGGTATAAATTAACAACATCAAATAATTGTTTACTAACTGACATAGGGTTGCTTGCACCACAAATAGCAGAAACCACAGCAATACCACTTGCACCTGCTATTAACACAGAATGGGCATTAGTTACATTAATTCCACCAACCCCTATGACTGGATGTTTTGAAATATTGCATATCTGTCGTAAACCTTCGATACCTATCATAGGTGACATATCCTGCTTAGTTGATGTCTCAAACACAGGACCAACACCTAGATAATTAACATCCCATTGTTGTGCCTCATAAGCCTGCTCTTTATTTGACACTGAAATCCCAACTATTTTTTTATCACCGAGTAATCTACGAGCCGAATGATATGGCATGTCTTTTTGGCCTAGATGAACTCCGTCTGCATTCAATGCTAACGCTATATCCACTCGATCATTAATAATTAATGGAATATTCTGCTTATGAAGCAATACTTGAAATTTTCTTCCTAACTCTATTATTTCTCGAGTAGAAGCGTTTTTCTCCCGCAATTGAACTGCATCAACTCCACCTTTTACAGCTTCACTAACTACGGTTTCAATATCGCACTTACGACAATTCAATCGATCAACAATTATGTATAATTTAAACACAATCTCTCTTAGATCACTTCTCCGCCATTTTGATGGCATCTTCTATATTCACTGAAACTATTCTAGAAACTCCAGCTTCTTGCATAGTAACACCGGTTAACTGCTCAGCTATTTCCATAGTGGTTTTATTGTGGGTAACAATAATAAATTGGATCTTGTCGGACATATCTTTTACCAGATTACAAAATCTCATTATATTATTGTCATCTAACGGTGCATCTACCTCATCTAGCATACAAAACGGTGCTGGGTTCAGTTGAAAAATTGCAAATACTAATGCAATAGCCACCAAAGCTTTCTCTCCTCCGGATAGTAAGTGAATTGTAGCATTTCGTTTCCCTGGAGGCTGTGCGATAATTTCTATTCCGGTACTTAACAAATCATCACAATTCATTTGTAAACAAGCTCTACCCCCTCCAAATACGATTGGAAATAACTCACTAAATTTAGAGTTCACAGTGTCAAATGTCTGTTTAAACCGACTTCTTGATTCACGATCAATTTTGTGAATAGCACTTTCTAAAGTAGTTAATGCCTCAACTAAATCATCGTTCTGTGCATCTAGGTACTCTTTGCGCTTCTGCTTTTGTTCAAATTCACTAATTGCCGCTAAATTAATCGGTCCCAAACGTTCAATTCGTTTAGTAATATGTTCTAGCTTTTCTTTCCATTGTGTCAATTCAGCTTCATCAGAAATTTCCTGTAACAATGTTTCTAATTCAAAACCAAGCTCAGTAATTTGCTCTTCATAAGTAACACAACGAACCTGCAATGCTTTCCAATCAACACGGAGTTGTTCCAAACAATCACGAACTTGTTGTGCTTCTTTTTGTAATATCTTTTGATTATTTTCTGCTTCACGTAAAATATGTTCTGTATTATCTAAGTTTCTTTTAGCTACGGTTAACTCATTCTCTACAACTAATCTATCATCTAATGCCTGTTCTAATTGCTTTCCGAGACTATCTAATAATAATTGAGCATCTTTTTGTAATTTAGTAATGGTTATTTTACGTT
>CAYFQQ010000266.1:0-1766 GCA_964345265.1 uncultured Coxiellaceae bacterium | reverse complement strand
AATGCTTAAGAGCAGTCTCTAAACTCAAATTACCACGCTCCATCTCTTCTATCAATGTATTTAGTTCCTGCAAAGCAGCCTCAAAGTTAAATAAATTCTGTTGTTCTGTTGACATGATTAATCCCAAACTTAATAATTACCATAATAATAACTGACAATGGAGCGAGGTTAAAGCTTGTATTCAATAAATACCAAAAAAGTTTTTTTTATTTGTAGTATTTTCGTTGTTACATTTTCTTGTACGAAAAATATTTTAGCTGATCCTTATATAAATATTAATGTTCCAGTTGCGAACATGTATCAACAGCCTGATGAAAACTCCAGCGTAGTATCCCAGGCCATTTATAATTCACGTGCCGAGGTAATAAATGAAAACAGAAATGGTTGGATTTTGATTAGAACGCCAGATGACTATACCGGTTGGCTACCCGAACAAGATGTGGTTAATGAATCGAATAAGCCTAGCAAACATATCGCAGAAGTAAAAAATTTATTTGCTGTTATTTATGCTGAACCAGACACTACGAAACATAAACCATTATTAATAGTTCCGTTTGCTACTCGAATACCAATTACTAAATTTTTTGACGAAAGGTGGATTAAACTACGTCTAGCTGATGGCAGTTCCGGTTGGATTCAACGTAACGATATCACCATTGATCCGAAACCTTTAACAATGCAACAAATGTTAAAGTTAAGTCATAAGTTTATAGGAGTGCCATACTTATGGGGCGGAACATCCGCTTATGGTGTTGATTGTTCCGGATTTGTGCAGATGCTCTATAAACAAATGGGCGTTATATTACCGAGAGACAACATTCCACAATCCAACTGGCCGGGATTTACTAAAGTATCAAAGCAAAATTGGCGCCCTGGTGATGTATTATTTTTTGGTTGGAATAATCAAATTAGTCATGAAGCTATTTACTTAGGCAATAATAAATTCATCAACTCGACTCCTTATAAAGTTCCAATTGTGCATATTAGCGATTTTAATGATCCACATTGGCATGATATATACATAACTGCACGAAGATTGAAATCCAAAGAAGCCATTTCAAAATTTACAAGTAGTACTGAACCGATACCGGAAAATATAAAGCAGCAAATGAGAAAATATACCTGGCATAAAGGTTGTCCAGTGAATATCAAAGACTTAGCATATTTAAAATTAACCTATTGGGGATTTGATGACAAACCCCATCAAGGTGTATTAATAGTAAATAAGAATTTAGCGTCACAAGTGTTAGCAATTTTCAAGGACTTATATATACAAAAGTTTCCGATTCAAAAAATACGACCGATGTATCTATACAAAGGTGATGATAATGCTTCTATGCTTGATGATAATACATCTGCATTTGACTGCAGAATGCAGACTGATTTTCCTAACTTGTTTTCTATTCACAGTTATGGCGGTGCAATCGATATCAATCCATTAATTAATCCATACGTGAATGGTAATAAGGTTGCACCGCCTCAAAGCAAAAAATATCTCGGTGAAAATGTACACCATAAAGGTAAGATTACTGCACAAAGTTTTATTGTGAAAGAATTTGAAAAATACGGTTGGGTTTGGGGAGGTTCATGGCCTGGTCCAATCCACGATTACCAACATTTCGAAAAGCCATTAAATTAAATCATTGCTCAGCAATTCTCATTTTGATGCTGTCATTCTCGCGAATGCGAGAATCCATTTAATTTGGTGCTCTTTGGATACCCGCCTTCGCGGGTATGACGTGAAATAGCACTTAAAATTGGTCAAA
>CAYFQQ010000265.1:0-3646 GCA_964345265.1 uncultured Coxiellaceae bacterium | reverse complement strand
TTTGACCAATTTTAAGTGCTATTTCACGTCATACCCGCGAAGGCGGGTATCCAAAGAGCACCAAATTAAATGGATTCTCGCATTCGCGAGAATGACAGCATCAAAATGAGAATTGCTGATAACAGATATTTTCAATAGGAATATTCCCTATTAGGGACATCCTTATTTTGCTACGACAATTACCAACGTTTGGAACGCTGGCTACTACCTCCACTTCTTTCTTTCGCTATACTTACTTTAATAGCTCTACCATGAAAATCCTTACCATCCATTTGCAAAGAATTTTGTGCTGCCTCTTGAGATTCGAATGTAATAAAACCAAATCCCTTCAATCTGCCCGTGCCACGATCTTTAATAAGAGAAATATCTTCAATAGTGCCAAATTGAGAAAAGACATCCTCAATGTCTTGCTCAGAAATATTATAAGGAAGATTTCCAATATAAACTTTATTATTCATTTTTGTTCTCCAAAAAATAATTACAAAACAATATAGCCAGAATTATAACTTCATTTTGGAGAACGCACATGTGATCTCAAAAAAGATTTAACCCTAACTATAAGTTTCATAATAACACAAATTTTTGGAATAGCAAACTATAGATATTTTGCAAAATGGCAAAAAACATTGATAATATAAACCAATGAATCTTGAAAACAAAAGAATCCTCGTTGGCATCACAGGTAGTATCGCTGCTTATAAAAGCGCTGAGTTAGTAAGTATGCTCCGAAAAATGGAAGCTGAAATTCGAGTGGTAATGACCAAAAATGCTCAGCAATTTATCACACCTGTCACAATGCAAACATTATCAGGTAATCTGGTACGCACTAATATGTTTGAAAATACGTTGGAACACATTGAATTAGCAAGATGGGCAAATACAATTATAGTAGCGCCAGCAAGCGCTAATTTCATCGCCCGATTGGCTCATGGTTTAGCTGATGATTTGTTATCTGCTTTGTGTCTGGCTAGTACAGTAAAAATAGCAATCGCGCCAGCCATGAATCAGGTAATGTGGTCAAATTCGGTTACTCAGGAAAATATTCAAAAACTAAAAGATAGAAATATATTAATACTAGGCCCTGTATCAGGTCGACAAGTTTGCGGTGAACAAGGACCTGGAAGAATGCTAGAAGCCACCGAGATTATTCAACAGTGTTTTTGCCCGATCTCAAATAATTGTTTAGCAAACAAAAATATTCTAATAACAGCAGGACCAACTCACGAACCGATAGATCCAGTCCGCTATTTAGGGAATCATAGCTCTGGTAAAATGGGATACGCTTTAGCCGAAGCTGCTTGTGACTTTGGGGCTAAGGTAACTTTAATTAGTGGCCCGGTATATTTATCTGCTCCAAATAATATTAATCATATCAATGTAATGACAGCTCAAGAAATGCACCAAGCTGTCATGGAGCATATTAAACAAACAGATATCTTTATATCAGCAGCTGCTGTTTCAGACTATCGACCACAAAAATTCTGTAAACAAAAAATCAAAAAAACTTCTACCAATCTAAATCTCGATTTGACACCTAATCTTGACATTTTATCAGAGGTTACCAAACAACCAAATGCCCCCATAACAGTAGGTTTTGCTGCTGAAACTAATGATATTATAACTAATGCTATCGAGAAACTACGAGCCAAAAACTTAGACCTGATTATTGCCAATCAGGTTGGTCCAAAATTAGGATTTGGAGAAGACCAAATTGCTGTTGTTATCTGCGTCAAAAATGGTGAAACTATAGAAATACCACTAGCGGATAAAAAAATTGTGGCTCAAAAAATTATTGAAACTATCAAAGATCGAATTTAAACAAGAGGCAAAAATGAATAACAAAATTGCATTAATTACTGGAGCAAGCCGTGGAATGCAAAATCCTTAATAGGAGCAAAAATGAAGCATAGTGCTCTATAACCTCCTACTGTAAATACCCCTTCAATTTATTTAATCTATCCAGAAAAAAATCTTGTCCCCATAAAGAAAGTGTTTGCTTTTCTACATTATCTAAAAAGGGACGTACGTCTAATGCTATTTTATCCCAATTTATTTTCATAATTTTTTCACTCATTTTTTCAACAAACCAATCAGTTGTAATTTGAATATGTTGGTTCTCCCATTGCCCATATTGATCGATAGCACTGGTAAGAAATTTAAAGTTTGGTGTAACTTTTCTAGCTACATACCAAAGAAAATCATACCAGTCCCTACCTTTAGAATACTGACGACACAACAAAGCATGACACTTGCTAGCAAAATTACTCGGAAGATCTTGCGCCGCTAAAGAAAAAGCAATTGGAAAATCCAAAAATTTTGTTTCCACGACAGATCCCATTGGAGGATTGGTATCAATTTCCAATTTAATTGTTAGCGTTTTTCGGGGCGGGTGTCGCAATGAAAGACTCAGAATTTTCCCAATAGAATCATCTTTTAAAAACAGTTTTTGAACAGCTTTTCCTGCCTGACTCTTATCAACAATCTCCGGGACTATTCCAAACTGTTTACATGCTGTATTAATCGTATTCATATAATATCGCCAATTAAATTTCGAACTCGGCTTATCTAAAAGAAAGTCTAAATCTTCAGAAAATCTTGGTAAACCATGTAAAATACGAAGCGATGTGCCACCATGAAAAGCACCTTCACTAAAAAAATTTGAAGTCGATAACCCATAAAGAATAATTTCTTGTAAAATTTCTTTTAAAGCAAATTCCTCAGCTTCGATAGTTTCAAGAGAATAGCTTTTTAATCTCGCATTAATAATGTCAATCATCATAATTTTTTAATTTCCTTTTTTAATTTTTTTAAAAATTTGATAACACGTCTAGAATGAAACACTTGTTGAAGTTGAACAATGTCAATTAATTTAATTGACCGAATCATTTCTAATTCAATACGCAAACTCTGTTGCAGAAATTCAATATCATCACATTCTGGTTTTCTAATATAAATATAATCTGCTAATGCGCGTAGTGGAGTAGCGATTAGGAATGATCGTTGATCCGGATCTTCTCGAATAACACTTGTCAAAAACTCAAAAGGTTTTGTTGGAAGATGATAGTATTCAAAATCGCCTAAAACGGTCGTAAATGTTCTATGGCGACCAGAAGAAACAACACTAAAAACAGTTACTACTTTCTCTGGAATCCAATTATGATATGAAAGTGCACTTTCGAGGGAAACATAACTATATGGAACAATATGATTGGCAAGCATGAATCGACTAAATTTTTCTGTACGATATCTCGAAGCTATAGTATACAAACCTCGACGAAGACGAATCAACTCACCTCTTTTAAGCGCCTTATTGACAAGCCCATAACGTCTTGCCGCAGACCCGCCAAATAATCTTGTTAGATCAGTTTCGGTTAAAACACGGTTTTTAAAACTGGACTCAATAATTTTTTCAGTTGAGGGTTGCATATTCTATATTTTAGCATAAAACTTCCTAATATAGGAAGTTTATGACATAAAAATACAACTTTTATCAGCAATTCTCATTTTGTTAATTAAATCTACTCCGTTGCATTTAAATTTTGTCATCCCGTCATGGATTGACGGGATCCAGGCTACAGGGATGTAAAAAGCATACTAAATTTGCGTCAATTTCCATTGTACATTATTTCAAATTGCGCAATTTATA
>CAYFQQ010000264.1:0-2958 GCA_964345265.1 uncultured Coxiellaceae bacterium | reverse complement strand
GTTTTGGTTTGGAATTATTAGGTATCTTTATGTTACGGAAATTGTCTAAGGTGAATATTTAATGTTTATTTTTTCAATAACCATTTTTTTAGCAGTTTTATTGTTATGTTTCTTTATAGCAAGTTCACTACTGAATCAGATTGATTTTACTAAGAGATTGACGAAAGTAAAAAAAGCATTGATTACCCAAGGGATGCCTAATCCAATTCTAACTAAATTAAAGAGAATTAAATTTCTAAAAGAGATCGATTTCTTATTATTCCAAGCCGGGTTTCGTTCCAAAACAGCTTTAGTAAAATTTATTAACATTTGTTTAATTTCTCCTACTATTTTTGCTATTAGCTTGTTTTATTTTGGTATATTAAAACATTATCCTCAATGGGCGAATATTTCACTGTTTATGTTTGGTTTCATTTTTGGGTTAAACTTACCGTTTTTTCTACTTAGAAGAACCATTCGCACTCGGCGAAGTAAAATTCAGCAGAACTTGCCTGATGTTATTGCAGTTCTTAACATGTACATTGATAGTGGATATTCATTAAGTAATGCTTTACGTAACACTGCTAAAGATTTACAACATTACATGCCAGAAATTGCTCAGGATTTTTCTCTAACCGCAAGTGAACTGGAGGTAACTAACGATTATCATGATGTGTGGCAAGCCTTGCTTAAGCGCGTCGATTTGAATGAATTACAGATGTTAGTAACCGCCTTAGAGCAGAGCTATAAATACGGCGTATCGCTGAAAAATGTTTTGCATAATTTGATGTCGCAATTAAGTCGAGAACGAATGGTAAAGCTAGAAGAGAGAGGCGCTCGAATACCGGTTTTTATGGTTCTTGTGCTAATTTTTTGCTTTATGCCGATCATGTTTACTATTATTCTAACACCGTTAATTTTTAGGAGTATGGATGCATTTAAGATGTTATTTTAGTTGTTTTATAATCAACGTTATTTGTCTGTCACTAATTAGTTGTGCAACTCAACATAAAGCTAGTGATAAACCGTATGATTTGGTGATGAAAATTGGGAATTCAGCTGTTGCCAATGGTAGTTATAATATTGCTATTCCCGTTTATCGTAAAGCGTGTCAAATTGCACCAAGTAAGTCACAACCTTATGTTGCATTAGGCAAGTGTTATTTAGCTAAAGGTGATAAAGAACAGGCTAGGATGGCTTTCGTACGAGCGTTACAAAGGAGTCGGCACGATATCGTTGCTCTGCGCGGTTTAGCAAAAACTGATTTGCTATTAAACAATCTTCAATGGTCTGCTACTTATATTCAAGAAATACTAAAGAAACAACATACAGATGCAGAAACATTAAATATGCTGGGTGTATTGCTAGATCTTAATGAAGAACATGGAAGAGCCCAATCTTGTTATTTAACTGGATTACGTTGGGTAAATTTTGATGCTAAGTCAACATTGTACAACGATTATGCGGTTTCTTTAGCTTTGAGTGGTAACTATGATAAAGCCTTATCGATTTTAACAAAAGCAGAATCTACTACAAATAATCCAAAAGTTTTGCATAATATTAAGCTTATAAAAAATGTAAGGGATAAAATTATGACAGCAAAATCGAAGAAACGAAAGGAGGCTTTACGTCAACATTTAGTTAATGAATTGATGCCTCAAAAGAATTACTCTAAAGCGGGTAAAACGTTTGCAATGAGGCTGAGTAGGGAGTATTGCCAGTAAATTGAGATTTTATTATGATATATTATAGTGATTTAAAAGGATTATTATATGTTTTATAGATCTCCAGAAAAACATGCCTCTGGAATAATGTTAGTTCATTTTATATTTATTTATCCGCTATTTTTTTTGTTAATATTTATTGGGATGGAGGTTTACTGGGTATTACATGTGCGTCATATTATGTCTGTTGCTGCTGAAGAAGGAACTAGAGCAATGGCCCATAGTTGTGTTACTGCTGAAGAAGCGGTAACCGTAACTCAACAATATTTATCACTAGCAGGATTGAGTGCAAATTTTGCGATAACTGCTAGTGAGCACGATCCTCTAGACCCACAATTATCATCGGTTATAATAGACGTACCTTACCAAGAAATATTACTAACCGGAATAAACATTTTTGAGGATGGAACATTATCCGTAAAAATTGCAATGTACAGAAGTCTCTCTTGTGATCAGCTGTTATAGCTGTTGATTTCATTTCAACGAATTCCGTCATTCTGGCCATGGATTGGCCGGAATCCAGTGACAGGGATGTTTATTACACTGCACCGCGTGGGCACTGGATCCCGCGGTCAAGCCGCAGGACGACGAAAAGAGTTGCGGGATGGCGTGCTGCTTTATTATATCGAGTAATATTTTGGTTAACCATGGCCCGGTAAGTGGGGTACTACTGGTACCGGTACTATTGGTACAAGGCGATATCTAGGTATACCTGGTGTAATATAATATTCTTCAATGTATGGTGGTGTCGGTTCGGGTTGATCAGATGGAGTCACCTCAATATGCGTCAAAGGATGTGTTGTCATTGGACACTCTTGACTTAAGTAATCTAGTTTTACCTTAATCTCCCATATCATTTGTTGTAAGTGCCAATAAAACCACCACATTGCACAAAGGATGGCAACTGAAACAATGGAAGCTATAATCACGTATTCTAAGAATACTATACCGCTTTGTTTAAAATCGCCTTTTGTGACCGGCTGATTGAACAATGGTAAAGATTTCATATTAAATCCTCCTTAAAATTATGTAACTTTTCCCTTACTCGTCTAGATCAAAAGCTTATGATTTAGTATCGGGAAATAAAGATGATTTTAAGGTGAAAAATAAGATTCGTCAAATAAATATAAGGGAAGGCAGCAATTCTCATTTTAATGCTGTCATTCTCGCGAATGCGAGAATCCATTTAATTTGGGGCTCTTTGGATACCCGCCTTCGCGGGTATGACGTGAAATAGCACTTAAAATTGGTCAAA
>CAYFQQ010000263.1:0-5952 GCA_964345265.1 uncultured Coxiellaceae bacterium | reverse complement strand
ATATGTATTTACAATTGGACCCTAGCGTGATTTATGGGTTAGGAGATAGGTTTACTGGTAAATTAACTACCAAAGATCTCACAAAAGATACGCCATACAATACTTATCTTCATAAAGGTTTACCGCCAACTCCGATTTGTCTTCCTGGTGAGAATGCTATTTATACTGCCTTACATCCGGCTCCAGGGACAGCTTTATATTTTGTAGCGAAAGGCGATGGTAGCCATGTGTTTTCCTCAACTTTGAAGGAACATAAAGCGGCAATTAAGAAATATCAATTGAATTATAATCATGAAAAGTAAAAAATCCTATTTTATTACACTTGAAGGCATAGAAGGCGCAGGGAAGACTACAGCAATAGAGTTTATAGGGGAATATTTAAAAGAAAAAAACATTGATTGTGTTATTACTCGTGAACCAGGTGGTACAGAAATTGCAGAAACAATTAGAAAAGTGATATTGGCGCATTATGATGAGAAAATGTGTCCTTATACTGAGTTATTGTTGTATTTTGCAAGTAGAGCTCAGCACATAGCTCAAGTAATTAAGCCTGCTTTAAATGCGGGTAAATGGGTGATATCTGATCGATTTACTGATGCGAGTTATGCGTATCAAGGAGCAGGGCGCGGAATCCCTATGAAACATATAGCTATATTGGAAAATTGGATACAAAAAAGTTTACGTCCAGATTTAACGTTAATATTAGATATTGAGCCAGATCGAGGTTTGACTAGAGTAAAAAATTCTAATACTTTAGATCGAATTGAAAGTGAAAGAATCGATTTTTTTCATCGAGTACGTGAATATTATTTGCGACAAGTACGAGAATATCCTGAAAGATACAAAATTATTGATGCAACGCAGTCTAAACGACAGGTTGAACAAGGACTACATGAAATTCTAGCAGCAATTATATGATATTATGCATAAAATATATCCATGGCAACAGAATCAGTGGCAACAATTAGTAGCTCGCCAGAATACTCAGAGTTTGCCACACTGTTTGCTAATTACAGGACGATCCGGATTAGGTAAAGCGTCGTTTGCATTAGCTTTAGCTGAATTATTGTTATGTGAACGGTCAGACAACCAAGCTTGTGGTATTTGCCGCTCTTGTAAGCTTATACAAGCAAATAGTCATCCTGATTTTAAATTAATAGAACCTGACGATAAAATAATTAAAATTGAACAGATTCGTGATATTGTAGAAATGGTAAATAAAAAAGCGCATCAAAACAAATATCAAGTGATTTTAATTAAACCAGCACATGCAATGAATATAATTGCTAGCAATGCGTTATTGAAAACTTTAGAAGAGCCGCAAGGAACAGTGATGATTATATTGGTTACTGATAAACCATCACTTTTACTTGCAACTATTCGTAGCCGATGTCAACGAATAATTTTTAATGCTCCTACTGAAAAAGCCGCAAAAGACTATTTAAAACAACATATTACAGAAGCCAGTAAAACCGATTTGTTATTAGCATTAACTGAAAATGCTCCTTTGCAAGCATTAAATTTAGCACATGCTGATAATATGCAACAGCGTGAACAGATATTTAAAAATTTTACGTCCTTATTACAAAATAAGATTAATCCGATTGAATTTGCTGAAATATGTTTAAATATAGAATTGCCAATAACTTTATATTATTTACAGCTTTATCTTTATGATATGATCAAAATTAAATTTAATGTAGATAATAAATTTTTATTGAACATTGATAAAATTGATCAATTACAAAATTTAGCTTCATTAATGATTTTAAAAAATTTACTTAGGTATTCTGACCAACTTGCTGAATTTAATAAATATATCAATACTAATCTTAGTAAACGTCTGATCCTTGAATCTATCGCTATCAATGGAATTAAATATGCTAGTTGATTCACATTGTCATCTTGATTTTTTAAAAGGTGATTTAGATGATATTTTAAATGAAGCTAAATCCTCTGGCGTAGAATATATCTTATCGGTATGTACCAATCTTAAGAATTTTTCTAAAATAATCGCGATTGCAAATAGATACGATAATATTTATAGCACAGTTGGTATACACCCAAGTGAACAAGTTAAAGTCGAACCCACTATTGATGAATTAATCAAGTTAGCTGATAATCCTAAAGTAGTTGCTTTTGGAGAGACTGGTCTAGACTATTATCGTAATTTTGTTTCTCCTGAAAAACAGCTTGAACGTTTTCGTATCCATATTAATGCTGCTAATGAAATTAACAAACCTCTAATTGTACATAATCGAGATGCGTCAGAAGACACAATAAAAGCTTTACAAGATTATGGTGCAGATAAAGTTGGTGGTGTAATGCACTGTTTTAGTGGAACTTTAAGGATTGCTCAACAGGCTATGGAAATGAATTTTTATATTTCATTTTCAGGTGTAGTGACTTTTAAAAATGCGGATAAATTGAGGGAAATAGCTAAATTAGTACCACTTGATAAAATGTTGCTTGAAACTGATGCACCATATTTAGCACCTGATCCGTATCGTGGTGAACCCAATCAACCGGCTTATATAACTTATGTGGCTAAGTGTATAGCTGAGATAAAAAATATGTCTTATGAAACTGTGGCAAAGCAAACTACGGAGAATTTTTTTAGTTTATTAATTAGTAATAGGAGAAAATTATGAATAAATTCATTAACTTTGGAAAGGAAGTTAAACATCGTGTGGGTAAGTTTAAACAAGATTTACCAGATATTAGTAAGCATTTTTGGGGCTTAGTTCAGGAGGGTAGTAAGGAAGGTGTGTTGAATAAAAAAACTAAGGAACTTATTGCGCTTGCTATTGCTATCGCAGGCCGATGTGACGATTGTATCACTTCTCATATTCAAACATATATTTCTGTAGGTGGTACTCGTCAGGAACTAGAAGAAATGATTGGCGTTACAGTTTACATGGGTGGCGGACCGTCTATGATGTACGCAACTCATGTTTTACAAGCTTTTGATGAATTTAGCGGGTAGATTAAATTCGTCATTTTTCTATATACTTTGCAATATAGAAAGCTTGTAGGATAATGAAAATTACGGTAATGCTGAGTGTTCCGAACAGTTTAAAGTTTACCCAAACGTTAGTGCTGAAGTTATACACAACATATAAATTGGCGACACCCAAAGAAGTAAAAAATACTATCCAGCTTAAATTTAAGCGATTCCAAATAAATTTTGGCAAGGTAAGTTTGTTGTCCATCATACGTTGTACTAAGGTCTTATTGCCGATAAATTGAGTTGATAAAAAGCATATAGCAAAGAGCCAATAAACAGCGGTTGGTTTCCATTTAATGAACATTGTGTTATGAAAAATGATTGTTGCACCACCTAAAATTAGAATTATTACCAATGTGACTATATGAAGGGGTTCGAAGTAATTGTATTTAATTCGGTGGCTAATTACTTGCAGGAATGATGCTATCATAGCCACTCCTGTTGCCATGTAAATATTAAATAGCTTATAGGCTATAAAAAATAGTAAAATAGGGAAAAAATCAAATAATAGTTTCATTTAAAAATATTATATCACATGAGGAAATAGCAAATGACACAACTTTTCCAGATTCATCCAGAGAATCCCCAGTTGCGCTTAATTCATCAAGTAGTGCAAACTATACAAGAAGGGGGAGTAATAGTTTATCCGACTGATTCTACTTATGCTTTGGGATGTCAGATAGGAAATAAAAAAGCCATAGAACGGATTCGAGATATCCGCCAATTAGATAAATTTCACAACTTTACTATAGTTTGTCGGGATCTTTCCGAACTTGCTACATATGCGAGAGTCGATAATTCTATTTTTCGTTTATTAAAAGCTTATACTCCAGGAGCCTATACCTTTATTGTATCTGCTAGCAGAGAAGTTCCAAAACGTTTACAACATCAAAAGCGCAAAACCATTGGAATCCGCATCCCAGATAACAGTATCACTGTGGCTATATTAGAAGAGCTTGGCGAGCCATTATTAAGTGTAACGTTAATTATGCCTGGTGAAACTGTGCCACTAGCAGATCCAAGGATAATATATGAAAAATTGGAGAAACGGGTTGAAATGGTGATTGATGCTGGGATTTGTGATCCACAGCCTACTACAGTAATCGATTTTATCGACAGTGAACCACATATAGTAAGAGAAGGTAAAGGCGATATTACTCCGTTCTTATGATATTATTTACTCATGAATCAGAATGCTTATGTGTAGTTCAAGGAAAACCACTTGATTCGTTACCAAAGGATTTATATATTCCCCCAGATGCTTTGCAGGTTTTTTTAGAGGCTTTCGAAGGTCCTTTAGATTTATTGCTATATCTGATTAAAAAGCAAAATATTGATATCCTTAACATTCCGATTGCAGAAATTACTCGTCAATATATAGAGTATATTGAGATGATGAAACAACTTAGATTGGAATTAGTAGCTGAATATTTAGTAATGGCTGTTATATTGGCAGAAATTAAATCGCGCATGTTATTACCAAAGTTGACGGGTGAGGAAAACGAAGAGGAAGATTCCCGAACCGAATTAATTCGACGTTTACAAGAGTATGAACATTGTAAGAAATTAGCAGAGAATATAGATTTGTTGCCACGAGTTAATCGAGATACTTTTTTAGCAAATGTACAAATTCCACAAATCGAGATAAAAAAACCATTACCACAGGTAGATTTGCAAGATCTCTGTTATGCTTTTAAAGAAGTATTACTAAGGGCACAGATGTATGCAAATCATTATATTCAGCGAGAAACTTTGTCGATACGAGAACGAATGTCACAAATATTAGACAAATTACAAGCTAATAAATTCACTAGTTTTATCGATTTATTTACTGTAGAGGAGGGTACCTCAGGAGTAGTCGTAGCTTTTGCAGCCATTTTAGAATTATCGAAACAGATGTTGATAGAAATGGTGCAAACCGAATCGTTTGGGAAAATTCATATTAGGAAAATAGGGTGATCATAATGATATCAGACATCAAACAAATCAAAAGAATAATAGAAGGTGCTTTAATGGCAAGTGAACAACCGTTGTCAATCGATGATCTTGCAAAACTGCTAGAAGATGAAAATGTAGAAATCAACGAGTTGCAAAATATTCTTAATGAATTATTTGAAGATTATGCTGATCGTGGTATAGAGTTAAAACAAGTTGCAAGCGGATATCGATTTCAGGTTAGTGAGGATCTCGATAAATGGATTAGTAAGCTTTGGGAGGAAAAACCGGTACGTTATTCAAGAGCATTACTAGAAATACTGGCACTGATTGCATATCGCCAACCCATAACTAGAGCTGAAATTGAAGATGTGCGTGGTGTATCAGTAAGTACCAATATAATCAGGACATTAATGGAGCGTGAGTGGATAAAGATTGCTGGTCATAAAAATGTTCCCGGTAAACCGGCACTATACGTAACAACTGATAAGTTTTTGGATTATTTTAATCTGCAGAGTATCAAAGAATTACCGGGTGTGTAGAAATTCGCTTATTTTTCAAAAACATCTTTAAATTCTTCAGGAATTTCCATTTCTTCGGGGGGAATGTGAACAATCTTGCCATTGCGGCTTATAACAATACTTTTTCCAGCTTTTTTGTGTTGAGCTTGGACATATGCTGCACCGAGACGTACACCATAGTCGATTCTCTCGAGTAAATCTTTTTCTTGTGTAGATTGGTGGTTAGTCATTATGTCATCTCGTTTAATATTTGCCATATATTTTGATTGCTAATAATTATATCAGATTTCGCAGTTTTTTTTGCAATTAATTCTGGGTAATTGCCTGAATTATCATATATTGCCCAATTGTCAACTATCGGCATATAAAGTCAGCAATTCTCATTTTGATGCTGTCATTCTCGCGAATGCGAGAATCCATTTAATTTGAGGCTCTTTGGATACCCGCCTTCGCGGGTATGACGTGAAATAGCACTTAAAATTGGTCAAA
>CAYFQQ010000262.1:0-12124 GCA_964345265.1 uncultured Coxiellaceae bacterium | reverse complement strand
TTTCTTTATTTCTTTTTCAATTACATGGGTAATTTCTTTACGGTTACCTCGAGCTCTTTTTACCGCTTCTGACAATATTCGATGTCGCCTTGGATATAACGCCGCAAAACCTAAACTTTCTAATTCAACAAAAAGATCGTGAATACCTAATCGATGAGCAATAGGAGCATAAATACCTATAGTTTCTTTAGCTATACGACGACGTTTATAATCTGGCAATGAATTTATGGTGCGCATATTATGTAGACGATCTGCTAATTTAACTAATATCACACGAATATCCCGCGACATCGCTAATATCATTTTACGGAAATTTTCTGCTTGTGCTTCTGCTACAGTTGAAAATTGTATTTGACTTAATTTAGTAACACCATCTACTAACTCTGCTATAGGTTTTTTGAATTCACGAACAACTGTTTCTTTATCAACAGAAGTATCCTCGATAACATCATGCAAAATAGCAGCTATAATACTTTCAGAATCCATATGCATGTCAGCCAAAATACTCGCAACAGCAAGAGGATGAAGTATGAAAGGTTCTCCGCTGTCGCGCTTTTGTCCGGCATGAGCTTGGTAAGCAATTAAATAGGCTTGATGAACTTGTGAAATTTGTTTTCGGTTAAGGTAACTAAGCTTCTTTTGTAATTTTTTAAATGACAGCACTTAATCTTCTTCTTTTAAAATATTCATATCGATACAACCATCAGCAATTTCGCGTAGTGCAACTAGTGTGGACTTGTCATTTTCCAATGGAACTAAAGGTTCTTTTCCTTCCATCGACAACTGTCGAGCTCGCTTCGTTGCTACAAGAACTAAATCAAAACGATTATCAATTTTAGTCAAACAATCTTCAACTGTTATTCGTGCCATAATTTACTTCCTCATGTTTGTTGCAACAATTCTTTCAACAGCTCACAATGCTTTTCAAGTTGAACATCTTTACGTAACTGCTGTGATCGAATAATCGAACGCAAATCCGCTAAAGCTTCATCAAATTTGTCATTTACAACTATATAGTCAAAATCCCCACAATGAGAAATCTCTTCACTAGCAGCGGACAAACGCTTATCAATAATTGTAGCATTATCCTGCTTTCTTGTCTCTAAACGGCTTCGTAATTCTTGCAGAGAAGGAGGTAAAATAAAAATGCTGATACTATTCGGTAACAATTTTCTGACCTGTTGCGCACCTTGCCAGTCTATCTCCAAAATTACATCTACTCCTTTATTTATATGCTCCTCTACCCAGTTACGTGAAGTTCCGTAATAATCACCAAACACTTTTGCGTATTCAAAAAATTCCTGTTCAGCGATCATATGTTCAAATTCTTCTACACTTACAAAAAAATAATTCTCTCCATTGCGTTCACCTGAGCGTCGTTCTCGAGTAGTGTAAGAAACAGAAGCGACTAAATTATCAGAAGATGTAATTAATTCCTTTACCAAACTAGTTTTCCCAGTGCCAGAAGCAGCTGCAATAACATATATAGTGCCGATGTTTTTCATTATCTAGGTCCCCTCCGACGTAATTCTCTGATGGTGCGGATCTGTGCTGCGGCTTTGGCCAACTCATGAAGAGCCGTTATATAATCCACTTTAGATTTTTTATCTGCTAATAATTTTTCAGCGCGTTCTTTTGCTTCCATTGCAGCAGCTTCGTCTAAATTTTCAGCCCGAACTACGGTATCTGCAAGTATAGTGATACAATTAGGCTGAACTTCGAGCATACCTCCAGAAATATAATAAATCTCCTTTTTACCGCCCTGTAAAGTGACACGTACTTGACCTGGTTTTATCGCCGACAACAACTGCACGTGCCCTGGTAAAATACCCAATTCACCTAGTTCACCGGTAACTGAAACCATTTCTACAAGTCCAGAAAAAATCTGCGCTTCTGGACTAACAATATCTAAATGAACGGTTATTGCTGCCATAAAAATAATAGCCTATAAGGTCTTAGCCTTTTCTATTGCCTCTTCGATAGAACCTATCATATAAAAAGCTTGTTCTGGTAAATCATCGTGTTTACCTTGCAAAATTTCTTTAAATCCTCGAATAGTATCCTTTAAGGATACATATTTTCCTGGCGTACCGGTAAACTCTTCTGCGACGAAGAAAGGTTGCGATAGAAATCGCTGAATTTTACGAGCTCGATATACTATCAATTTATCCTCTTCAGACAATTCATCCATACCCATTATAGCAATGATATCTTTCAACTCTTTTTGACGCTGCAAAGTACTCTGCACTCCTCGTGCAATATCATAGTGTTCTTTGCCTACTATTAAAGGATCCAACTGTCGACTGGCTGAGTCAAGCGGATCAACTGCAGGGTATATACCAAGCTCAACTATCTGACGAGACAATACTACCGTTGCATCTAAATGGGCGAAAGTAGTCGCTGGGGATGGATCGGTTAAATCATCAGCGGGTACATATATTGCTTGAACTGAAGTGATCGAACCCGTTCTAGTTGAGGTAATTCTTTCTTGCAGAGCACCCATTTCCTGCGCCAATGTCGGCTGATAACCAACCGCTGAAGGCATACGTCCTAATAAGGCAGAGACTTCGGTGCCTGCTAAAGTGTAACGGTAAATATTATCGATAAATAGTAAGATATCGAGTCCCTCATCACGGAATTTCTCAGCAATAGTTAAACCAGTTAATCCTACTCGCAAACGATTTCCAGGCGGCTCATTCATCTGCCCGTAAACTAACGCCACCTTATCTAGGACTTTAGACGCTTTCATTTCATTATAGAAGTCATTACCTTCACGAGTGCGTTCTCCAACTCCTGCAAATACCGAGTATCCCTTATGCTCAGTAGAAATATTGCGAATTAGTTCCATCATGTTAACGGTTTTGCCAACTCCAGCACCGCCAAATAAACCGACTTTGCCGCCTTTAGAAATCGGACACATTAGATCAATAACCTTGATACCAGTCTCTAATAACTCGATACTTACAGCCTGGTCTAAAAATGCTGGAGCGGCACGATGGATTGGTCTAGTTTCTTTTGACTCTATAGGACCGCCCTCGTCAATAGGATTTCCTAACACATCCATAATTCTGCCTAAAGTTGCTACACACACTGGCACGCAAATGGGATTACCAGTATTTTCAACTTCCAAATCGCGGCGTAATCCATCAGTAGGACCCATAGCAATAGTTCGGACTACACCGTCGCCCAATTGCTGCTGAACTTCTAAAGTAAGATTTGTATCTTTGACCATCAATGCATGATAAACTTCAGGAACATTTTCCCTAGGAAATTCTACATCTACAACTCCACCAATGATTTCGATAATTTTACCAAGGTTCATATTTATTCCTCATTCAACTATAAGGCAGATAACTTCTTAACAATTTTAGATAGAATATCATGTCATTCCCGTGAAAACGGGAATCTAGAGCACTATAGATTTCTCCTACTCTGGATACCCGCTTCCGCGGGCATGACGAAATAAAAAATTTTTTCATATCCATTCTCATCAAACTAGACAGCAGCAGCTCCTCCAATGATCTCTGATATTTCTTGAGTAATGGCAGCTTGACGAGATTTATTATAAAGCAACTGCATATCGTTTATTAACTCTTCAGCATTATCGGTCGCGTTCTTCATCGCAACCAATCGCGCTGCTTGCTCACAGGCAATATTATCTATTACTGCCTGATAAATCTGCGACTCAGCATAACGTGTTAACAGAGTATTCAATAATGGTTGTGCATCTGGCTCGTAAATATAATCCCAGTAGTGCCCTTTACTCTCGTCTTCGGTGATTACTAATGGAAACAACTGATCTATTTTCGGTCTCTGCGTCATAGTATTAATAAACTCATTATAAGTGATAAATATTCTATCCAATTCGCCCTCAGCATAAGACTGAGTCATAACTCTTGTGGCACCAAGTAAATCTGCAATTTTGGGAACATCTCCAAGGTAAGCTGTGTGAGCGACTATATTAAAACCGCGTTGCTTAAAAAATGTCTGTGCTTTTCTTCCCATTAAACATAAATCTATAGCGACTTTTTGTTTCTCCCAGGCCACTAGTTCTAACAATAAATTTCTAAACAAATTAATATTTAAACCACCACATAGGCCCCGGTCTGAAGCAATAACGATGTAGCCTACTCGCTTTATTCGCTTTCGTTCCTCTAAGAATGGCGAACGTACTTCACTATGACTACACGCAACATGGCCAATTACAAAACGAATTTTTTTTGCATACGGCATTGACGCTGACATACGAGCTTCGGCTTTACGAATCTTACTTACTGCCACCATCTGCATTGCTCGAGTAATCTTCTGAGTGCTTTTTACACTGGCTATTTTGCTACGAATTTCTTTACTATTAGGCATTCAATTTCACCAGGTTTGAGTCTTTTTGAATTCTTCTATTATGGAATTCAACTTTTGTTCAATCTCATCCGAATAAACTGGATTTTTGTTAATCTCATCCAAAATATTTTGATATTTATCATGGATGAATTTATGTAAAGCTGCTTCGAAATCCACAACTTTATGGAGTTCCACATCAATAAGATATTCTTTCTGGATAAGAAATAAACTTACTGCTATTTCAGCTACACTTAGTGGTGCATATTGTGCTTGCTTTAAAATCTCTACAGCACGTTGCCCGCGTTCTAATTGCTTTCTGGTCGGCTCATCCAAATCTGCGGCAAACTGGGCGAAAGCTTCTAATTCTCGATACTGAGCTAAAGTCAAGCGCAGCCCGCCGCCCAATTTTTTTATAATGTTGGTCTGTGCAGCTCCACCAACACGAGAAACCGAGATACCAACATTAATGGCAGGACGAATTCCAGCATTAAATAAGCTGGTCTCCAAGAAAATCTGCCCATCAGTAATAGAAATAACGTTAGTAGGTATAAACGCTGAGATGTCTCCAGCCTGAGTTTCAATAATTGGTAACGCAGTTAACGAACCTGCTTTACCTTTGACTTTACCTTCAGTGATTTTTTCAACATATTCGGGGTTAATACAAGCAGCTCGTTCTAGCAATCTTGAGTGTAAATAAAAAATATCGCCAGGATAAGCTTCGCGTCCTGGAGGACGCCGTAACAATAATGAAATCTGTCGATAAGCCCAAGCATGCTTGGTTAGATCGTCATAAATAACCAAGGCATCCTCACCTCTATCTCGAAAATATTCACCTATAGTACAACCCGCGTAAGGAGCAATGTACTGTAAAGAAGCATCATCAAAAGCACTAGCTGCAACTATAACAGTATGATCCAATGCTTTGTGTTCATCGAGTTTCCTGACCAAATTGGCGATAGTCGAAGTCTTCTGGCCGATGGCAACATAAATACACTTAACTCCCGAATCCTTCTGATTAATTATGGTATCGATTACGATCGCCGATTTGCCAGTCTGGCGATCGCCGATAATTAATTCTCTTTGGCCACGCCCAATAGGCACCATAGAATCAATGGCTTTTAAGCCACTCTGTAACGGCATGTTAACTGATTGCCTAGTAATTACTCCAGGTGCGACTTTTTCAATCGGAGATGTCTGTTCAGTTTTAATTTCTCCCTTACCGTCGATGGGTTTTCCCAGGGCATTTACCACTCTGCCTAATAATGCTTCTCCGACGGATACTTCGAGAATATGGCCAGTGCATTTTGCTGTTTGACCCTCTTCTAAATGCTCATATGCTCCGAGGACAACGGCGCCGACCGAATCACGCTCCAAATTCAATGCCAATCCGTATGTTGGGCCTGGAAATTCGATCATTTCTCCATACATTACATTCGATAATCCATAAATACGTACAATACCATCTTTGATACTGGTAATGATGCCTTCGGTTCTCTCTTTGGGAGCCAATTCAAATTTTTCAATGCGTTTTTTTATTAAATCGCTAATTTCAGATGGATTTAATGCCATAATTTAACCCATTAAATATTTTTCCAATCCTTGCAATTTACCACGTATTGAACCATCAATTATTCGATCACCAATACGAATTATTATGCCTCCGAGAATGGATTGGTCTTGTTGATATTGCGGTATAATTCTTGCACCTATGCGTTTTTGTAAACATTGTTGCAATTTTTCCTGCTGTTTTTTAAATAAAGGCATTGCGGATATTATTTTTATTTTAACGATGTTTTCATGTTTGTTGCATAATTGCTCAAAAAGGTCTGCAATTATAGGAAGAACTGATAAGCGCCTGTGCGCTGCTAAAATCTGCAAAAAATTTTTTGCTTTTTCATCTAAAATTTGAGCGCAGACATCTATAAATAAAGATGCACGTTGTTGTCGATTGACTCTAGGGTCAACTAGAATTTTCTTGATGTAAATATTTCGTGCAATATATGTGAGTATATTTAATATTTTTGACCAGTGTTGTAATTTATTATCAGCCAAAGCGAGAGCAAAAATTGCTTTAGCATAAGGACGTGCGATAAGATAATTTTCAGTCATACTAAATTTCTTCAATAAATTTATCAATTAATTTTTGATTTGCCGCAGCATCTATACTACCTTGCAAAACTTTTTCTGCAGCTGCAAGTACCAAAGTAGCAATCTGGCCACGAAGTTGTTGTTTAGTTTTTTCTGCTTCCGTGGCGATATCAGATTGTGCTGAAGTGAATATTTTTTTTGCCTCTTGTTGCGCTTTTTCTTTGCCTTTTTCCACCAATTGAGCAGCTTGCATATTAGCATCATTCTTGATGTTTTCAGCTTCAATTTTAGCTTGTTTTAACTGTTTTGTTGCCCTTTGTTCTGCTAATTGTAAGCTTTTTTGACCACGCTCTGCAGCTTCTAAACCATCTGCAATTTTTTTCTCACGGTCGCGCATTGCCTTTTGTAAAGGTGGCCAAATATATTTCATAGTTACCCACACTAATATAGCAAAGGTGATCATCTCTCCAATTAATGTGGCATTGATGTTCATACGTTATTAAGCACCTGAATATTGTTTTGCTGCTTCTATGACTCGTAGTAATAGTGGGTTATTGCCGAATAACAGTAATAAACCCATAGCAATGGAAACAGCAGCAAACGCGTCAACTAAACCAGCCATTAAAAACATACGCACCATTAGCATTGGTCCTAATTCTGGTTGTCGAGCTACGCCCTCTAGAAATTTGCCACCTAACACTCCAAAACCAACCGCGGTACCTAATGACGCTAAACCTATTAATAAACCTATACCGATAGCTGTTAACCCTTGAACATTAGCAATTAAGGCCGCGATTTGTATAGCTTGTTGTTGCATAATCACTCCCCTCTGTTAATTAATCATGTGACTCTTGTGCCATACTCATATAGACAATTGTCAACATCATAAAAATAAATGCTTGCAAAGTTATAATCAACACATGAAATATTGACCATATTCCACCAAGTGTCCATTGAATCCACCATGGCAATAAAGCAATTAAAATAAAAATTAACTCCCCAGCAAACATATTACCATAAAGTCGTAATGATAAAGAAACTGGTTTTACCACTTCCTCAAGAAAGCGAAATAATATATTTATTGGTAGTAACCATATTCCGAACGGTTTATATAAAATCTCTGTTAATAATTGTGTTCCTTTAATTTTGATATTGTAAAAAATTATTAGAATAAAAACTGCACTAGCCATAGCTGAAGTAACGTTAACATCATCAGTTGCTACATCTCTGAAATCTTTGATGCCAAGTAAAGATAAAACTTTAGGTATCAAATCAACCGGAATTAAGTCTACGAAATTCATCAAAAAAATCCATATAAATAGTGTCAATGCAAGTGGTGCGATTAGTTCGCTTTTACCGTGAAAACCTTCTTTGACCATATTCTGAACAAATTCAATTATCATTTCGATACAATTCTGTAACTTGCCTGGTACACCCCTTGTCGAAGATCTGGCTACAATGCGAAATATAATTAAAAAAATTGCACCGATAATAATTGAAACAACCAAGGTATCAAGATTGAGAGTCCAAAAACCGCCATCGCCGAGTTTAAAATTATGCAGATTAAGCTGTAAATAATCTAAATGATGTTGTACGTATTCACCTTCTGTCGGATGTAAGAATTCATTCATTGTTTATTTGTCTTTTATTAAAATCAGTAAGGGCACTAGCCAAACTGACATATATGCACCAATATAGCCAGCAATTGTGGGGATAAGTTTAACTGGTGCAAATTTTAAAATCAAAACTAATAAAACAGCACTTGAGAACAGTTTAATAAATTCACCGAAGTAAAAATCGAATGTTATCTTTCGAAAAGTTCGTTCAGAATTAGAAAACACTTTGTTTACAAAATAGAGATTGGGAATTATGCATGCAAGTCCCCCTAAAATTGTTGCAAATCCGTAACTCATTCCATGAAATAACCACCAATAGAAAGATAATATGATGATTACAAAAAATTGTAGGAAAACTAGTTTATAGGCTTGGGAATGAAATGGTTTTAGCATTTATTATACACTCAGTTCGACATAAGAAAGCACGTCGTTCCACACTCACGTCGTCGTCCCGCGGCTTGACCGCGGGATCCATGGCAGTACGCGGTGCGGTGCAATAAACATCCTTGTTACTGGATTCTGGCCAATCCGTGGCCAGAATGACCAATATCTTGTAATTATCAATAACTTATACTTGTTACGTAGCAAGTACTTCACCTAATTTTAGTAAATCGTCGTTTTTTAGCTGTCGATAGGGTGATTCAGGACCTGGAAATGGAGCAAGAGTTAACCGGCTATCCTGAATTGCTGTTATCGCATTAGTTTTGCCTTCTAAAAGAGCTTCTACTGCAAGATGACCCATACGAGACCCTATTTCACGATCCATAACCGTTGGTGAACCGCCTCGTTGTATATGACCTAGGACACACACTCTATACTCAAATGGAGTTAATTTCCTCAACCGCTTTACAATGTCCATACTGCGACCCGGCTTATCTGCCTCGGCTACTATTATAATTAAGCTTTGTTTTTGACGTCTAGGAGCGTTTATTTGTTTAGCCAACTTTTCAACAGAAATAGGAAATTCTGGAGTAAGAATATACTCTGCGCCACCTGCAATCGCTACATCGACAGCGAGAAATCCAGCTCGCCTACCCATGACTTCCACTACAAAATAACGATTACTGCTATACGCAGTATCACGAATTTTATCAATAGCTTGCAAAGCTGTATTACGAGCAGTGTCGAAACCAATAGCATATTCAGTACCGGTAATATCATTATCAATAGTTGCTGGGATCCCGATTGACTTAGGGCCTCCTTCACTTTCCAATACTGCAGCAGCACGAAAACTACCATCACCGCCAATAACAACTAAACCTTCGATACCTTGTTTTTTTAGAAAGCTGCGACATTTATCACGAACGACTTTTTTATAAAATGCTTGGCAACGACTTGACTTCAATAAAGTGCCACCGTGCTGTATGATACCTGCTACATCTTCTCTTCGTATTTGAAAAATATCTTGATCTACTAGTCCCTGATAACCATTATGACAAGCGAAGACCTTAAGATCATGGTAGTAACCAGTTCTAACGATTGCTCGGATTGCTGCATTCATTCCCGGAGCATCACCACCTGAAGTAAGTAGCAATATTGTGTTCATAAATTTATTCTCCATTCAAAATAATTCTGAATCGATAAAGACTTGCTGAGACTCGTCTTCATAACCATCGCCTCGTTGATCCTGATTAAAATTATCCGCGCCCTGTTCAGGCATATACTGTTTCCGGAATAACTCAAAAATAGCATCTTTTTGTCCAGGATATGCAAGCAAGCCTGTTTTTGGATCAATACGTACTGTCACTATATCTGAAGGCCGAAGCAAAGTAGATTCTGGTATTCCCTTCAACGCTTGTTGCATAAAATCTATCCAAATAGGCAAAGCTGCTTGCGCCCCTTGTTCATGTAAGGATTGCGGTTGATCAAATCCTACCCATATAGTAGTCACTATATCAGCATTAAAGCCGACAAACCAGGCATCTAATTGTTGATTTGTAGTACCAGTTTTACCAGCCAAATCGGATCGTTTTAACATTAAAGCTCGCCTTCCAGTACCATGCCGAATAACATCTTTCATGGCATCAGTTATCAAATAAGCATTTTCCTGAGTAATAACTCTTGGTGCGGTACCATAAGGTGGAATCATTTCTGGCTGTGCTTGGTATATAACATTATCATCCTCATTTGTAATACGATCTATGAAAAATGGTTTAATCTTATAACCGCCATTGGCAAATACAGTATAAGCAGCGGTTAAGTCGATTGGGCTTACTGTGGCCGTTCCTAAAGCTAAAGATAAAGTAGCAGGCAAGTTTTGTGAGTCAAATCCAAAACGTTGCAAGTAATCTATTGCATATGGAATACCAATAGCTTGAAGTAAACGGATAGAAACCAAATTACGCGATTTGATTAATCCTATGCGAAGCCGAGTCGGTCCATAAAACTTCTTAGTATCATTCTCGGGACGCCACAAACTATTCTCACCGGTATCACTCATTACAATGGGGGCATCATTGATTATACTAGCTAAAGTAAATCCCTTTGCTAATGCTGCAGAATAGATAAACGGTTTAAAACTAGAGCCTGCTTGACGGCCAGCCTGAATAGCACAATTAAATTTATTCTGTTGATAAGAAAATCCTCCCACCAATGCTAAAATGGCAGCATTTTTAGGATTTACCGCAACTAATGCACCATTTATTAGAGGCACTTGAACCATTTGCCATGCCCCATTTCTATAATCAGCACGAATAACATCACCGACTTTTAATATGTCGCTGGCTCTATGAGGTTTTAAGCCAAAATATCCTTCAGCCAACCTACGTTTTGCCCAAGAGAGACCTGGCCATTCAATTGTTATCAAAGTTCCATCAGCTAATAATGCGGTCACTGACTTCTCTTTGACATCAGTTACTACTGCCGGCATGAGATTATTAATAACAGGTATTTTCTGTAATTCTTTTTGCCACTTTGCTATATCAACTAATGATCCAAGATGCTGTTCTGGTTCCACAAAACCGTGTCGCTTAGAATAAGCTAGCAAACCACTACGCAAAGTTTGATTTGCTATTTCCTGAAGGTGCGAATTAACTGTCGTATATACTTTCAGCCCTTGATCATAAACCGCATCACCTAATTGCGCACGCATAGCCATACGCGTCATCTCTGCAACATAAGGAGCATGTACAATAGGTTTTAGGATATGGTATTTAGCGGTAAGAGGAGCTTGAATAGCCAGTTGATAAGTTGTCTGATCGATATCATTTTCTTCTAACATTCGTTCTAACACGTGACTACGACGCTGTAAGGCAATTCCAGGATTAGCTAAAGGATTATTCCTCGAAGGCGCCTGTGGAAGACCTGCTATCATAGCCATTTGAGGCAAGGTTAATTGATCAAGAGATTTCCCATAATAGACTTGAGCCGCTGCAGCCACTCCATAAGCACTTTGACCAAAATAGACCTTATTAAGATACAGTTGCAGAATGTCATCTTTACTAAATTCATGATCGATCTTTATAGCTAACAACATTTCTTTAAATTTACGGTAATAAGTTTTTTCACGACTCAAAAAGAAATTACGTGCCACTTGCATTGTGATAGTACTTGCACCTTGAATTTTTTTGCCAGTCAAAAATAACGCTTTAGCTGCTCTAACTAACCCGATAACATCAACTCCAGGATGTTCATAAAAACGTTGATCTTCTGTATCTATGACAGCACGAATTAATTGTTTGGGAACTTGACTTAGAGTTACCGGAGTACGCCGTTTTTCACCGAACTCACCAATTAACTTACCATCGCTGGTGTAAATTTTAAGCGGTATTTGCAGATGCACATCTTTAAGTTGATCAGTATTAGGTAGTTGAGAGATGATATAGAAAAGACCGATTCCCGTTATAATTATTAACGTTAAGCCTACACTCAATAAACCTAAAACAATATTTCTAAAAAAATTGCGAATATGCTTCATGACCAACAAATTATAAAATTTTTGTTGTTAAGAGGCTAGTAAGTTCAGCAGCAATTCTCATTTTGATGCTGTCATTCTCGCGAATGCGAGAATCCATTTAATTTGAGGCTCTTTGGATACCCGCCTTCGCGGGTATGACGTGAAATAGCACTTAAAATTGGTCAAA
>CAYFQQ010000261.1:0-5046 GCA_964345265.1 uncultured Coxiellaceae bacterium | reverse complement strand
ATAAGGATCATTAACTAAAGAATGATCATGAGTTACTAGAGTAGCTGCATATCCATAACGTTTTTGCTCAAGGGCGAATCGCAGTGGATATGATGTTCCTGTGTATCCAAATTCCGCTGGTACACGGATATATGTAACACTATCAATTTCTAACAGTTTATTTAATCTATCTGGATACTCTTTTCCCGATGCTAATATTTGTGCATGTATTAAGTTCCCAGTTCCTTCTTGATTAAAAGCGTCTAATGATAAATTTTTTTCTAAAAAAGTTGGGAATTCCTTTTGTAATTTTCTTAGGTGATTGTTAAATTTCTCATCAGATAATGTATCATTTGAAATTTCTTTTGCAAACCTTATTAAATCCTCAAGTTTAATTGAATCATCGTCTGTACTTTTAGAAGCAACCTTCATGGAGTAGTCTTCGCGAAGGCTGTTGCCTTTAATAAGGTTAAGTGCGTAATTTAAATTCACGCGCTGAGATTCAAAATCCTGATCGCTTTTTGTATCTTCGATAGAATTTAATTCACGCAACCAATTATAAAATTGACGGAAATCCGCGTTTCTATTAAATCTTTCTGCTTTACAAAGTTCGTCGATATTTCCTTGTACAGTTTGCTCTTTGTCGTCTTTAGCCCATATGTACCACCGTAATGTAAATAGTCCGTTTACTCTAATTAAATAAATTTTATTTTGATCAGGATTTTTTAGAGTATCTTTTAGCTTACTCGAATCACAATTCATTAACTCAAGGCTTTTTCCTAGTTTGCTTGTATCATTTTGCATAAACGTTTGTTCACTTGTGCCATTTTGTGTTGGTTGCATCATCATAGCATTTGTCCTCATTTTTATTTAAATTTAATTCTAACATTCCCAATATGATTTTTAATAATAATCATATTTGGGATGACAATCTACAATAGAAATATTAAGGAATTCTTAAATCTAAAAAAATTTTGTTACTATTCGGCGTTGTTGCATAAATACTTAACTTCTTGATTTATATGTTTGGTCATTCCCGCGAAAGCGGGAATCTAGCCAAAAACGTTGCAAATACTGGATACTCGCTTTCGCGAGTATGACATATTTATGCAACAACGCCGATTTGTTGCCACCAAAAGAGGTCATCTCTATACTATACTACTCTTATGAATACGATTCGGATTCGTGGTGCTCGGACCCATAACTTGAAGAATGTCGATCTCGATTTGCCGAGGAATAAACTAATAGTTTTTACTGGTCTATCTGGATCAGGTAAGTCTTCTTTAGCATTTGATACCTTATATGCTGAAGGGCAACGTAGATATGTGGAATCTTTGTCCGCGTATGCGCGTCAGTTTTTGTCAATGATGGAAAAACCCGATGTAGATTTGATTGAAGGTTTATCGCCGGCAATTTCTATAGAGCAGAAATCTACTTCCCATAATCCGCGTTCTACCGTTGGAACCATAACTGAGATTTATGATTATTTGCGTTTGTTATTTGCTCGTGTTGGTCAACCGCAGTGTCCTGAACATGGAACTGTGTTGGAAGCGCAGACAGTAAGTCAGATGGTTGATACAGTGTTGGCGTTACCCGAGGGGATAAGGGTCATGCTTTTGGCTCCGATTGTTCGTGAGCGTAAAGGCGAGTATTTGCAGCTTATTGAAGAATTACGCAATCAGGGATTTATACGTGCCCGAATTGATGGTCGAGTTATGGAATTAGACCAGGTACCGAAGCTTAATTTGCATAGTAAACATACTATTGAGGTGATCGTTGATCGTATTAAAGTTCGTCCTGATATTAGGCAACGTTTAGCCGAATCATTTGAAACTGCATTAAAATTAGCTGATGGTCTAGCCGGTATTGCTTTTGTAGATGGTAATGAGGAAGACGAGATTTTTTCCGCTAAATTTGCTTGTCCACTGTGCGGCTATAGTTTAACAGAATTAGAGCCACGATTATTTTCTTTCAATAACCCGGTAGGAGCTTGTCCAACTTGTGATGGTTTGGGAATCAAACATTCTTTTGATTCCAAAAAAGTGATACATGATGAGAATTTAAGTTTGGCAGCTGGAGCTATTCGTGGTTGGGATCGACGCAATTTATATTATTACTCGATGTTAATATCACTTGCTGCTCATTATGGTTTTGATATTGATAAACCATTTAAAAATTTATCAAAGAAATTTCAAGATGTAATTTTGTATGGAAGTGGAACAGAAAATATTAAGTTCACATACATAGTGGGGCAAGGTAAACGTAGTCAATATACTCATCCTTTTGAAGGAATATTGCCAAACATGGAGCGACGCTATAAGGAAACCGGATCGATTACAATGCGTGACGAATTAGCAAAGTATTTAACTGCTACATTTTGTCCTGATTGTGATGGTGCCAGATTGCGTAAGGAGGCGAGGTTTGTTTTTATAAATGGTAGAAGTTTATCAGACGTAACTAATTTAACGATTGATCAAGCCTTGGGCTTTCTCGAAAGCACCAAATTACCAGGCCGCCGTGGAGAGATAGCTGCAAAAATTTTGCAAGAGATATGTACCCGGTTACGGTTTCTGGTAAATGTGGGACTTGAGTACCTCACTTTAGCACGTTCTGCAGATACATTGTCAGGTGGTGAGGCTCAGAGAATTCGCTTGGCAAGCCAAATAGGTTCTGGTTTGGTTGGAGTAATGTATATTTTAGATGAGCCGACTATTGGTTTACATCAGCGTGACAATAAGCGTCTGTTGAATACTCTGACATATTTACGTGATTTAGGAAATACCGTTCTGGTAGTAGAACATGATGAAAATGCTATTAGGGCTGCTGACCATATTGTCGATATCGGGCTTGGTGCAGGTAAGCATGGAGGTAATATTGTTGCTAGAGGTGATATTAATGACATCATAAATAGTTCGAAGTCTTTAACTGGTAAATATTTATCTAAGAAGCTTACAATTCCGTTGCCAAAAAAACGTATTCCTTATAATAGTGAAAAAATATTAAAACTATGTGGAGTGAATAAAAACAATCTTAAGAATATTGATGTTGAAATTCCTATCGGATTATTTACTTGCGTAACTGGAGTTTCGGGTTCAGGTAAATCGAGTTTGATAAATGATACACTTTATCCTGCAGTCACCAAGTATTTGAATAGACATTGTGTGATTGAAGAAACAACTTATAGCAGCATTTCAGGATTAGAATTCTTTGATAAAGTAATAGATATCGATCAAAGTCCAATTGGGCGCACACCACGTTCCAATCCCGCTACTTATACTGGAGTATTTACTCCAATTCGTGAATTATTTGCTGGTACCCAAGAAGCTAGAGCGCGCGGCTATAAAATTGGCCGTTTTAGTTTTAATGTAAAGGGAGGACGTTGTGAAGCATGTCAGGGTGATGGATTGATCAAAGTCGAAATGCATTTTCTATCCGATATATATGTAACCTGCGATGTTTGCAAAGGTAAACGCTATAATCGAGAGACGTTGGAGATCGAATATAAAGGTAAAACTATATTCGATGTTTTAAATATGACAGTGGAAGAGGCAGGGATTTTCTTTGCTCCGATACCTATCATCGCTCAGAAATTGCAAACTTTAATCGATGTCGGTTTGGCTTATATTCATCTTGGTCAGAGCGCAACTACTCTGTCTGGAGGTGAAGCACAACGTATAAAGTTAGCCAAAGAATTATCACGCCGTGATACCGGCCGGACATTATATATTCTAGATGAACCAACGACTGGTTTACATTTTCACGATATTAAGCATTTGCTCGAAGTGTTGCGTAAATTAAGAGATAATGGTAATACAATAATAGTAATTGAGCATAATTTGGATGTAATTAAGACCGCTGACTGGATTATTGATTTAGGTCCGGAAGGTGGTGATAGGGGTGGTGAAGTCGTAGTGTCTAATACTCCTGAACAGGTAGCAAAGTGCACTGCTTCTTATACTGGTGAATTTTTACGAAATAACTTAAGAAAAAGTTTGTAAATATACTATAATGATAGTTGACACTATCTTTTAAACCTTTAAAATAATCCATCCTCCTGTGGGAAATACAGGAAAGTTCTTTAACAAAGCAAAAGAGACAATTTGTGTGGGTACTTGCGTAGATAATTTAATTGCCAAAATGTAAATTAATTATCAATGTGAGTAACTCGATAATTCCTAGAATTGCGAAATATTCATATTGAGCAAAGTTTCAAATTGAAGAGTTTGATCCTAGCTCAGATTGAACGCTGGCGGCATGCCTAACACATGCAAGTCGAACGCGAAAGTCCTTTCGGGGACGAGTAGAGTGGCGGACGGGTGAGTAACACGTAGGAATCTGCCCTAAAGTGGGGGACAACCTGAGGAAACTCGGGCTAATACCCCATAAGCTCCTCTTAGGAGGAGTAAAGCAGGGGACCTTCGGGCCTTGCGCTTTAGGATGAGCCTGCGGCGGATTAGCTTGTTGGTAGGGTAATGGCCTACCAAGGCAACGATCCGTAGCTGGTCTGAGAGGATGGCCAGCCACACTGGAACTGAGACACGGTCCAGACTCCTACGGGAGGCAGCAGTGGGGAATCTTGGACAATGGGCGCAAGCCTGATCCAGCGATGCCGCGTGTGTGAAGAAGGCCTGCGGGTTGTAAAGCACTTTCAGTGGGGAGGAAATACTCAAGATTAATACCCTTGAGGGTTGACGTTACCCACAGAAGAAGCACCGGCTAACTCTGTGCCAGCAGCCGCGGTAATACAGAGGGTGCAAGCGTTAATCGGAGTTACTGGGCGTAAAGGGTGCGTAGGCGGATATTCAAGTCGGATGTGAAAGCCCTGGGCTTAACCTGGGAATTGCATTCGATACTGGATGTCTAGAGTATGGCAGAGGAAAGTGGAATTTCCGGTGTAGCGGTGAAATGCGTAGATATCGGAAGGAACACCAGTGGCGAAGGCGACTTTCTGGATCAATACTGACGCTGAGGTACGAAAGCGTGGGGAGCAAACAGGATTAGAGACCCTGGTAGTCCACGCTGTCAACGATGAGAACTAGACGTTGGAGGGTTTACCCTTTAGTGTCG
>CAYFQQ010000260.1:0-2822 GCA_964345265.1 uncultured Coxiellaceae bacterium | reverse complement strand
TGGAACATTGCAACTTTATCAAAGAAATAAGCAAGATAAGTGGCATCCTATTGGGAAAAATATACCTGTCATTATAGGCAAAAAAGGTTCGGCATGGGATCAGAAAATTTATAGAGATTACCATTTTGCTGGTCTAGTAAGAAACGAAGGAGATAATAGAACTCCTATGGGCCTTTTCCCAATAGAATCATGTTTCGGTTTTTCCGCTAAACCAATAACGAATAAATTACCTTACATTCATGTGGTTAATAGTACAGTATGTATAGGAGATTGGAATTCAAGATTTTATAACGAAATTGTTACTCCAAACAGTAGTATTAAAAAGGATTGGCATGATGACAAAGATATGAATGAACAAATGCGAGAAATTCCTGTATATAAATATGGTTTAGTAATAGGTTACAACATGAGACCGATTAGAGTAGGTGACGGCGGTTGTGTTTTTATGCACATTTGGCGCAAGGATCATCGGGGTACCGCAGGTTGCACATCGATGTCAGAGAAAAATATTAAGTATATAATTCGATGGCTTGATCAATGCAAAAACCCAATATTGGTTCAATTGCCATTAAACCAGTATAAAAACTTACAAAAAATTTGGGGCTTGCCAGCTATCATCTGAAATACTAAAGCTACTTAAGAAAGTACGTCATTCCCGCGAAAGCGGGAATCCATAAGTTATTCAGGCTATTAATCTTCAAAAGACTTCTAGATTCCGGATAAATTTGCACGCAAATTTTCCGGAATGACTAACATCTTACAATTATCAGCGACTTATTCTTACCTTACATCAAAGGCTACATTTCTACTTCACATACTTCCCGCGAGGAGTGTATTTAGTATGCAATAGCTTATGACTCAAATGTCCACATGGGCCATCGGTCAAGAACTTCTCATATAGCTCGATTACTGCCGGATTTTCATGCGACTTACGAACCTTTGCGCCCATGTCTTCTGAATAAATTGCCTGAGCACGTTTAGCACGTATTTCAGGACCTGTCGGAATTGGCTGTCCACCACCACCTAAACATCCTCCTGTGCAAGCCATAAATTCGATAAAATGACACTGGCTAAACTTACCGCCGACTTTAATATCATCCATTACTTTTTTGGCATTAGCAGTACCATGGGCAACAGCAACTTTCAATGTTGCCCCTTTTAGCCAATCCCAGTTAGGAACCAAATGCTTTACCAGATCCGGAACAGGGCCAACTTCTTTAATTGGTAATTCAACATAACGTATACCTTCGAAACCTCGAACTGGAATAATATTTGCGTGATCAAACAGATTCTCTACTTTGATACCAACTACAAGTTCAATAACTGTTCGTAAGGCTGCTTCCATTACGCCGCCAGTAGCTGCAAAGATAACTCCAGATCCGGTCGCGCTACCAAATGGTTCATCAAAATCAGACTTAGGTAATTTTGGCAAATTGATGCCCATCTCTGAAATCATTTGAGCTAATTCACGAGTAGTTAAACCAAAATCAACATCTTTAAAACCACTATCATGCATTTCTGGACGGTCACATTCATATTTTTTAGCGGTGCAAGGCATCAATGCTACGCTTACAATATCTTTAGGATCAATATTATTTTTCTTTGCATAATACGTCTTGATAACAGCCCCAAACATTTGTTGCGGGCTTTTAGCAGTAGATACGTATTCCAAATATTCTGGATAAAAATGCTCAATATACTTAATCCATCCTGGTGAACACGATGTAAACTGTGGCAACTTAATAGACGCATCCTTTTCTACTAAAGCCTTATATAATCGCAATAGCAACTCAGTTCCTTCTTCAATAATTGTTAAATCCGCACTAAAGTTGGTATCAAATATTTTATCAAATCCAACTCGACGTAATGCAGTATTCATTTCTAACGTCAATACATGCCCTGGTTCCAAACCAAAACATTCTCCGATACCGGCACGAGGCGCAGGAGCAGTTTGAATTACCACATGTTTACTCGGATTCTCTATTGCTTTCCAAATTTCCTTTCTATCATCTCTTTCAGTAAGAGCTCCAGTCGGACAGTGAGTAACGCACTGGCCACAATTAATACAATTTACACTATTCATTGGCAAATCTTTAAATGTGGTAATTTTCGAATCATGACTTCGTTTACGAACACCTAATATCCCAATATTCTGCATTTCGGTACAAGCTCGTACGCAACGCTCACATAAAATACATTTATCAGGATCAAACTGAATTGGCCAATCAGTCGGATCACCAAATTTAGAAGGATTTTTAATATCAACCTTCTCACCAGATTTAGTTTTATGGCCAAAACAAAATGCGCTATTAATACCATAATCCTTTGCTAAAGTTTGCACTTCAGTGCTTATATTTTTCTTGGCTGTATAACAGTCACCTATATGATCGCTAACTAACAAACTTAAAATATGCTTGCGAGCTCGTCTAATTTGCGGACTATTAGTTTTTACCGTAATTGGTGAAGTTATTGGATAGGCGCACGAAGCCTGTAGAGTGCGTGAACCTTCAATTTCGACAAGGCACATACGACAAGCTCCAGAAACAGATAAGTCTTTGTGATAACATAAAGTCGGAATCTCGACGCCTATTTCCTCAGCAGCTTTTAAAATAGTAGTACCATAAGGTACACTTACCTCCTGACCATCTATGTTTACAGTTACGTTATTATTACTCATTACTTGCCTCCTCCGGTCATAATTTCATTTGAAAAATGTTTGGTAATCGCCAAAAAAGCATTAGAACTAGTTTGCCCAAGACCACACTTAGATGCTACCTTCATAGTTTCACATAAGGACATTAACTCATTCAAATATTCTTCAG
>CAYFQQ010000259.1:0-1970 GCA_964345265.1 uncultured Coxiellaceae bacterium | reverse complement strand
GCAAAACAAAATATTCGAGTATTAGATACTGCATCAAGTTACGGTAATAGTGAAAATGTTATTGGCGAATGTTTATGGAAAAATCATCCTTTTCATATTGTAACTAAAATACCTGAATTTTTACCATCAGATGATATTGTTGGTAAGTTACAAGAGAGTTTTAAACAGTCACTTGATAGATTGCGTCAAAATGCTATATATGGTTTATTAGACCATAATGCAGATAATTTACTTTCGGCTCAAGGAAATGAATTCTGGGAGGCTATGTTACAATTAAAGCAAGATGGTATGGTAAATAAGATAGGTGTGTCTGTTTATTCACCTGAGCAAGTTGATAGTGTCATTGATAATTACGCTGTTGATATTATTCAGGTGCCTATTAATATATTTGATCAACGGTTATTACGAAATGGTTATTTATCAAAAATTAAAGGTCGAGGTATTGAAATTCATGCTCGTTCTGTATTTTTGCAAGGTTTATTGCTTATGGGAGCAGGTTCTATTCCCGATAGCATAGCTGAGATTGGAGATTATGTGCGTAGATTCCATACGGATTGCTATAATAGAGGTTATACCCCATTACATGTTGCGCTTAATTTTGTGTCACGGCAGAAAGATATAGATGTTATATTAGTTGGCGTTTGTTCTTATGATGAACTTTGTGATATATCAAATGCAATAGGCTTGAATATTCCTGAGTATGATTATGAAAAATATGCTTTAAATAACGAACATATTATAAATCCGAGTTTATGGAATAGAAAAAAATGATTCTTACTCTAATACAAGCACGAATCCATTCAACACGTCTGCCTGAAAAGGTGTTAAAGCCTATATTAGGTAGACCTATGTTACACTATCAAATTGAACGGGTGAGGCGTGCTAAATTGATTGATAAATTGATTGTGGCTACAAGTACTGATAATAGTGATGACAGAATCGAACAATTTTGCGAAGAAGAAAAGATTTCTTGTTTCCGTGGTAGTATGAATGATGTATTGGATAGATTCTATCAGGTAGCAAAGATATATATGCCTGACCATATAATACGTTTAACAGGAGATTGTCCTCTTATAGATCCTGCAATAATTGATAATTTAATCAATTTTCATTTACAAGGTGATTTTGATTATTCAAGCAATACTGCTCCATATCGTATTTGGAATCATAGCAAATATTCTAAGAACAGTTTTGATTATTCAAAAGATACCGCTGGATATTTTTTCCCGAATGGTTTAAATGTTGAAATTTTTCGAATGAAATGTTTGCAAGATGCCTGGAATGAAACACAACTAGATTTGGATAGAGAACATGTTACTCGGTTTATTTATCATCGACCGCAGAGGTATCGTTTAGGAGCTTATAAGCAAAAAAAGAATTTGTCTATGCACCAATGGGCTGTTGATGAACAACACGAATTTGAGCTTATTAAGAAAATATATATGGCCATATATCCAAACAATCCAAAGTTTACTACCGATGATGTATTAGATTATTTGAATACGTGTGATGACTAAAAGAGTTATCATCAGAACCGATTCTTCGCAACAGATAGGGACCGGGCATTTAATGCGTTGTTTAACTTTGGCTGAGGGATTAGCTAAGCGAGGTATTCAAGTCAATTTTATTTGCTACGATTTGCCAAACAATTGCAGTTTTTTAGCAAGAGAAAAAGGGTTTACTGTACACGAGTTGAAGAATGATTCTACTAGTGATGCAAAGCAGACCATTAATATATGCAAACAGATATCTCAGCCGATTGATTGGCTAATTGTGGATAATTATACATTGGATGAAGGATGGGAAAAGGAATTAAGGCCCTATGTAAAAAAAATCATGGTTATTGATGATCTTGCGAATCGTAGGCATGACTGTGATCTACTGTTAGATCAAAATTTTTTCGAAAATATGGAGATTCGTTATAATGAGCTAGTACCTATAACTTGTAAGAAGTTATTGGGGCCAAAATT
>CAYFQQ010000258.1:0-2362 GCA_964345265.1 uncultured Coxiellaceae bacterium | reverse complement strand
CATCAACATTCTCTCATATCTCTTATCTTTCTGTGCCAATCTATTCATAAGTTGGAGATATTTTCTCAAATCCCTTGCACCGGCATTTTGTAAGAATATTTGTCTCTCTTTTGCTTGCATATATAATTATAATAACATTATTTATACCAATTCCTCTAACATTTTATTCCATGGTAAATCCATATCTTTAACATTCACATCTTCCACTCTAAATGTCCTTTTTGTCATCTGTTTACAGTAAGGACATTCTAATGAATCATTATTATCAATCTCTAATGTAGATGATATAAATTTTCTACCATCTTGTGAAGTAAAGATTTTATTTTTACATTTTGGTAATCCAACTGTTTCTCGCAATTTTAGATAACATGATTGGCACATACTGTGTCCACATGGTCTGAACATCACCGTCATATGAATAACAAGAAGATTCACTATCACTGTATTCTGATGAATCACTATCTGAACTCATATTATGAATTATTAAGCAGCAATAATTAAAAATATCTTCATTTTTTTTATTAAAAAGTGAAAAATATATAAGATACAAAGACATATATAATTATATTATGTCAATTCCAGAAAGAGAAGAAGAAATTTTAAAATACTGGGAAAAAATTCACGCCTTTGAAACATCTGTCGATAGATCTAATGGACGTGAAATATTTACCTTTTATGATGGTCCACCATTTGCGACTGGTTTACCCCATTACGGTCATATTGTAGCAAGTACCATTAAAGACATTATTCCTCGATATAAGACTCAAAATGGGTTCTATGTTGAAAGAAGGTTTGGACTAGACACACATGGACTACCAATTGAGTATGAGATTGAGAAAAAATTGGGTATTAAAACGAGACAGGAGGTATTGGATATGGGTATTGAAAAATACAATGCTGAATGTAGAAGCATTGTACTCAGATATTATGGTGAATGGAGAAAAACTATTACCAGACTTGGTCGTTGGGTAGATTTTGATAATGATTACAAGACTATGGATCTATCATTTATGGAATCTGTTTGGTATGTATTCAAAAAATTGTATAATAAGGGTCTCATTTATAGTGGTAATAAAGTTATGCCTTATTCCACTGCATGTGCTACTCCATTATCCAATTTTGAAGCATCTTCCAATTATCAAGAAGTGAATGATCCATCAGTTGTCATTAAATTTAAACTGAGTGAAGAAGAGAACACTTATTTCTTAGTTTGGACAACAACACCATGGACACTACCATCAAATTTAGCGCTCTGTGTTAAATCTGATATGACATATGTCAAAATTGAGTCTAATGGTGAAAGATACATTTTATGTGAAAGTGGTCTCAAAAGATATTTCAAAAAGAGGAAATACAATCTAATTGAGAAATTTTTTGGTAAAGATCTGACTCACACTAAATATCAACCACTATTTCCATACTATAGTGACAAAAATGGTTTCTATGTTGTGGAAGATGATTATGTTTCAGACGATTCCGGTACAGGTATTGTTCATCAAGCACCAGCTTTTGGTGTAGATGATCAAAGAGTCTGTTTGAAATGGAATTTGATTGATAAAGAGGAAGATCCAATTTGTCCTTTTGATCCCAATGGTAATTTCACTGATCAAACACCAGACTTGGAAGGAATGTATTTTAAGGATGCTGATAAAGTTATTCTTCAAATGCTAAAAGATAGGGGATTACTATTTCTCAATAATAGAGAGAGACACAATTATCCCTATTGTTGGAGATCTAACACCCCACTTATGTATAGAAGTGTGCCCTGTTGGTTCTTAAATGTTGAGAAGATTAAAGGTAGACTCATCAAAAATAATCAAGAGACTAATTGGATCCCTTTCAATATTCGTGATGGTAGATTCGGAAATTGGTTAGAAAGTGCCCACGATTGGTGTATCAGTCGTAACAGATTTTGGGGTACACCTATTCCATTATGGGTCAGCGATGATGGACAAGAATTTAGATGTGTTGGTTCTGCTAGGGAATTGAGTGAACTCAGTGGTATTGAAGTGACAGACTTACATAAGGATGTGATTGATAATATTACTATTCCATCAGAAGATGGTACTGAGCAATTGAAAAATATTGGTTTAGTATTTGATTGTTGGTTTGAGAGTGGATCTATGCCCTATGCATCAAAACATTGGCCATTTGAATTCAGATCAGAGAAAAGTATTTTTGATGAATTCCCGGCTGATTTTATTGCTGAAGGTTTGGATCAAACACGTGGATGGTTTTACACATTGATGGTAATTTCCACAGCACTATTTGATAAACCGGCATTTAAAAATGTTATTGTCAATGGCTTAGTTCTTGCAGAAGATGGCAGTAAAATGTCAAAATCCAAGCAGAATTATCCACC
>CAYFQQ010000257.1:0-1803 GCA_964345265.1 uncultured Coxiellaceae bacterium | reverse complement strand
TTACCAAACAAATATGATCTTTTTACATCCCTGTAGCCTGGATCCCGTCAATCCATGACGGGATGACAAAATTTAAATGCCAATGAAGTAGATTTAATTAACAAAATTAGAATTGCTGCAATTCTTGCAATTGCCTTGATTTTCAAACTAATGGTCTAGGAACATGCAAACACATTGAAAAAGTTCTTTTACACCTAGCAAAGCAAGGCAAAAGAAAATTCAAACAAATTGCTAAAGAAGGAAACCCAAGGATTGAGATTTTTCTTAATCAACTTAACAACAATAAAATAACCATAAAATGGCCAGAGTCTATATCAAAAAACTTAAAATCTTATAAAGCAATAGACGCATTTTTTGCCTCAGATAGCACCCTAATTGGCGATCCTCTTTCAATTTTCTCCTTATTGCAATCAGCCTGTAAAAAAATAGAATCACAAAACAAAATACGAATTTCATCTCATATCGACAATTGGCTGAACAGAATTAAAAATGAAGAACAAAAAAGTATTTCTCGCAACATATTTGAAACCGACATAAAATCAGGAAAACGCACCCTTGATATTGTAAAATATCCATTATATCCATACCAACAAGATGGCATGATGCATCTAGTATTTAATGAGCACGCCCTTTTGGCTGATGAAATGGGTTTAGGGAAAACAGTGCAGGCTATTGCTGCTTGTGAATTACTTCGCCAAACCAAAAATATTCGGAGAGTTCTAATCGTTGCAACAGCATCGCTAAAAACTGAATGGGAAGAACAAATTGCTAAATTTTCTAATTTAAGTTCTTTAGTTATTCAAGGCTCAAGAAAAGATAGACTAAACTTTTATCAGACACAATCATTCTTTTACCTAACTAATTACGAACAAATTTTATATGATGGTGCTGATATTCAGCGATTAATTTCGCCAGATGTAATTATCTTAGATGAAGCACAAAGAATAAAAAATTGGCAAACTAAAACCGCCAAAGCTATAAAAAGGCTTTCAAGCCCATACGCTTTTGTTCTAACTGGCACGCCTTTAGAAAACCGAATTGATGATGTGTATTCTATTGTACAATTTTTAGATCCACACTTATTAGGATCACTATTCAAATTTAATCGCGAGTTCTATCAACTTGATGAAAAAGGCAGACCTGTAGCTTATAAAAATTTAGATGAATTACATAGGCGCTTACGACCTATATTGCTACGCCGACAAAAAAGTGATGTTGAAGATCAACTGCCAGAAAGAACGGTTAATCACTTTTTTGTCTCAATGGAACATGAACAACGTTGCCGTTATGAAGAATATAGTACCAAGGTTGCACGATTATTACACGCCGCAAAAAAACGACATTTAAGAAAAGAAGAATTCGAACGACTGCAAAGATACTTAGCATGCATGCGTATGCTTTGCGATACACCATATATATTGGATCAAAACTGTCGCATCTCACCTAAACTACGTGAACTTGAAAATATCTTAGGAGAATTACTTGAAGATGAAAACACAAAAATACTTATTTTTTCGGAATGGGAGCGCATGCTACAACTTGTAAAAGAGCTAGCTTTTGAGATGAAAATAGAGTGTGCCTGGCATACAGGATCTGTTCCTCAAAAAAAACGACGAATAGAAATTAATCGCTTTAAAAACGATCCTAATTGCAGTTTATTTCTTTCTACGGATTCCGGTAGCCTTGCAGCAATTCTAATTTTGACCAATTTTAAGTGCTATTTCACGTCATACCCGCGAAGGCGGGTATCCAAAGAGCCCCAAATTAAATGGATTCTCGCATTCGCGAGAATGACAGCATCAA
>CAYFQQ010000256.1:0-3192 GCA_964345265.1 uncultured Coxiellaceae bacterium | reverse complement strand
CAAGGGGCTTCCCAAGCCTCTTCTCAACGGCCCTTATGTAACTCCAGGCATGGCGGTAGGACATATTTAATTCTTTAGCCGCTTTATTAATAGTAATAAAAGGATTGCCAGCAATAAGTTCTAGTAATTTATATGTATATGGTGTTGCTTGTTTATTGATTTTAGTTTTCCATTTTCCTAGTAATGCAATGATTTTCTCAGAACGTTGCAGCGCATCCTGTGACTGAGTGGCGACACCGTTAAAAAAGTAAATAAGCCAGTTATGCCAATCGTTTTTTTGTGAGACAGCTAACAAGCGTTGATAATATTGGTCTCGCGTTGCCTCGAAGAACGCACTTAAATAGAGTAGCGGTTCAGAGAGTATTTCGCGTTCGATTAAAAATAAGGTAATGAATAAACGGCCGATTCGGCCATTGCCATCTAAGAAAGGATGAATTGCTTCGAATTGATAGTGAGCTAATGCAGCTTGAGCAAGGGGGGGTAAAGTTTTTTCATGCAAAAATAGCTCTAGTTGCCCCATACATTGTGGAATATGGTCAGGTGGCGGCGGAATATAAGATGCAGTATTAATTGTACTGCCGGGCAGGCCTATCCAGTTTTGTGTTCTGCGGAATTCGCCAGGCGCAGCATACTCGCCTCGAACACCCTGCATCAATTTGGTATGTAATTCTTTAAACAACCGAATCGATAGCGGTAACGTATTTAATCTTTTGATGCCATATTCTAATGTAATAACATAATTATTTACTTCGCGGAGATCATTGGGATCGTTTTCGATTTTTATTCCTGCTTCGGCAGCTAATATCTCACCTAAACTTGCATGTGTTCCCTCTATTTTGCTTGAGAAAACAGATTCGCGCCGTATAAATGGCCTGATTAAAATGTGAGGATTGGGTAGACGTTTGCCTTCTCTGGCAAGCCGACCCAATGAATGATCAGCTCGCGATAGAGCATTAACCATTTTTTGCGTCCAGACGATTCGCGGAGGCAATGGATTGGGCAGAAAAGCGTAATAACCGCTAGGGCATTTAATTTTTTTACCCGCTGTAGTAACTCGTTTTGATTTTGTCATTATAACATCGAAAATAAGATTCGCCGTTATTTTCGAAATAGTACGTTAACGAAAATAAGAAGTAAAGTTATTTTTAAAGGATATAATGACTCAAGTCTTCGTCTTTTACTAATTTAGACAGTTGCTTATTAACATATGCGGCGGTGATTGCGATTGGATTATTATCTATTTCTGTTGCGTTAAATGAAATGTCTTCTAATAAACGCTCCATAATTGTATGCAAGCGTCTCGCTCCAATATTTTCAGTGCGCTCATTAACTTGGTAGGCAATTTCAGCTATCTTTCGGATTCCATCCTTTTTAAATTTAATTTTTACTTTTTCAGTATCCATCAAGGCCATGTATTGTTCAGTTAAAGACGCCCTTGGTTCAGTAAGAATGCTTACAAAATCGTTAGCACTAAGGGCGGACAATTCTACTCGAATTGGTAGACGACCTTGCAGTTCTGGTATTAAGTCAGAAGGTTTGGACAAATGAAAAGCTCCAGAGGCAATGAACAATATGTGATCAGTTTTTACCATACCGTATTTAGTAAATACAGAACAACCCTCCACTAAAGGTAATAAATCACGTTGTACTCCTTCGCGTGAAATGTCAGCACCACGGGTGCCATCACCGCGCACAATTTTATCTATTTCATCTATAAATACAATACCGTGTTGCTCCACTTTTTCTAAAGCGATGCTTCTGATTTCTTCTTCATTTATCATGTTAGCCGCTTCTTCTTCACATAACTGTTTGAGAGCATTTTTTACTCGCATTTTTTTGGTTTTCTTTTTGTCCTTGGATAGATTAGTGAACATGTTTTGTAATTGGCTAGTCATTTCCTCCATACCAGGAGGCCCCATGATCTCTACTCCTAACGGTCTCATGGAGATATCTATTTCTATTTCTTTATCGTCTAAGTCGCCATTACGTAATTTTTTACGGAATAATTGACGAGCAATCGATTCGGTTTTTGCGTGTGATTCATCTTTGGCTGCTCTTACAGCTGGTAATAAAGCATCTAGAACGCGTTCTTCTGCGAGTTCTTTAGCGCGATCTTTAACTTTAGCCATTTCGATTTCTCGAGTTTGTTTAACAGCAACGTCGCATAGATCTCGAATAATGGATTCTACATCGCGACCAACGTAACCGATTTCGGTAAATTTAGTTGCTTCAACTTTGATGAAAGGTGCATCAGCAAGCCTTGCTAAACGTCTTGCAATCTCGGTTTTACCTACGCCAGTTGGGCCGATCATAAGAATATTTTTGGGAGTAATTTCTACCCGTAAATCTTCATTTACCTGGGAACGTCGCCATCGATTTCTAAGAGCGATAGCTACTGCGCGCTTAGCATCATGTTGACCAATTATATGTTTATCTAGTTCTTTGACAATTTGTTGTGGAGTTAACATCGATTCAATTGTATTATTCATCGCTATTTAATTCGTCAATAATAAAATTATTATTAGTGTATACGCAGATTTCAGAAGCAATTTGTAAGCCTTTCTCTACTGTTGCCTTAGCGCTTAATTTGGTGTTTTCCATTAAAGCATGGGCGGCCGCCCGAGCGTAATTACCACCAGAACCGATGGCTATAATATTTTCCTCGGGTTCGATGACGTCACCATTACCAGAAATTAGCAGAGAAACTTTGTTGTCAGCTGCGACCAGTAAAGCTTCTAAGCGTCGTAACACTTTATCAGTTCGCCAGTCTTTTGCTAGTTCAACAGCTGCTCGAAGTAAATGTCCCTGATGCTTTTCCAATTTAGCTTCAAGTCGTTCGAACAGTGTAAAAGCATCCGCTGTACCACCAGCAAATCCTGTCAATACTCGATCATGGTATAAACGACGTACTTTGCGAGCGTTGCCTTTCATTATACTGTCGCCCATTGATACTTGGCCGTCGCCACCGACAGCAACTTTACCATTACGACGTACGGATAAGATTGTTGTGCCTTTAAATTGTTCCATATAACCTAAATGGGGATGAAAAAAGGTTTTTCAATAGCGAATATTTATAGCAGCAATTCTCATTTTGATGCTGTCATTCTCGCGAATGCGAGAATCCATTTAATTTGGGGCTCTTTGGATACCCGCCTTCGCGGGTATGACGTGAAATAGCACTTAAAATTGGTC
>CAYFQQ010000255.1:0-1924 GCA_964345265.1 uncultured Coxiellaceae bacterium | reverse complement strand
ATAGATGCAACACTCATGAGGGTTAATGCCATCATTGCATAGAAGCTTTGAGCCCAAATCGCAAGCTCGGCTGATGCCAAGTATGATGCCTTCATTGCCTCTGTTGGAGCATCCAGATAGCTGCCGCTTATTTGGGCAATAGCGAAAATCTGGCCCCTGGATACCAGGAACATGGGCACACATAGAATCCATAATGCAGTTGCTATGAACATAGGGGTCTTTGCCACATCCTTCAGGGCAAAGTATAGAGCTAGCACACTTGGCAACAGAAGAACCTCCCCTACTACCGTCAAAGTGAAAAGCGCGCTTGGGCGCAATGGAGCCTCAAGGACTTCCTTTGGTGGGATTGGAAGAGTCTGTTGGGTCGCAACCACTAGAAAGAAAAACAGCAGACCAATGACTCCGCCAGCGAACAAAGAAAGTCCACCCCACCATATAACTCCTTTCCAAGACGAGTCAATATTATAATCTTCTTCTTTAGCCACTTTTACCACAACCCCTTCAATTTGACAATATTATCCACATAATATATGAAACTAGATAGCTTTTTCAAGTGAGCTAGTTTTATCAAATATCCTTAATAAATGATTTTCTCAAAGAGGATAAAGTAGATCAATTTATTCTTTTTAAATGCTCTTGATATACTTTTCAAGCTCTTGTAGAATACAAAAGCCCTGGTAGTCGGTTTTGAATAGTGTCCAATCCGGGCTAAAAAATTATTTATTCATCTTAAGTTTAGTGGAATATTAAAACAATTTAACAGGTTAAATTAATTATAGTTAGAGATCGACTAGTGCTTTGTTAATAAATCTAGAATGACTGTAAACAAAAATTGAGAATCTAATCATTGGGTGGTGATAATTATGACTTATTCACTAGTATGTAGAGATCTTGGATCTGATTGCCCTTTTATTGCACAGGGTGAGACTGAAGAAGAAATGATGGCAAGTATGATCAAACATAGTAAAGAAGTTCACAATTATACTGATGAACAATTAAATGACCCAGAAATGATGAGAAAGGTAAAAGCGGCTATAAGGAAAGAACAATAATTAAAGTGCGAGAAATTTTTTTATATAGTTAGCTGGTCGATCTCTATACTATTATTCCTGAATTGGTTTCATTTAAGTAGATTATTTAATTACCAAATGATAATAAAGAATATATTGATGGAATATACTTAGGTATTTTTTTCTAATTTTTAATAACTAAACCTCTTAATATGTTTTTCAAGCTTCTGTAGAATATGAAAGTCCTGGTAGTCGGAGTTTGAATACTGTCCGACCCGGGCTACAAATCATTTATGCAATTTTATAACTTTCTAAAAGGCTTTTCTTTATGGCAAAATTTAAGCCGGGGATAGGATTTGAACTTTTATCTTTATTCTAATAATTCCTGTTTAGACCCACTTCCATGCATACCAAACAACAAGCCCATTAAATATAAGTCCTACGACTATCAAAAACTTGTCATAGTAGCCCGGGTATGTAGGTAATCCAATGAGATTAAACAAATTTATTTGATATAAATACACTTGATATGCTTTTCTAGCTTTTTCAGAATATGAAAACACTAGTAAGGAGACTAAATAGTGAGTGCCGGTGTCTATATAGGAAGACAACTTTCTAATTTTCTAAGCTCGTCAAAGTTATTGAGGATCAAGAAAAATATATTAACTATTCAAAGCCATAAATATTTCTTCTCCCTGAAGTACTACTTGATAGAAAATAACTTATTTGTATGAAAATGAATGATTATTAATATAAATATCATTTTTTTTTCTTAATTAATAAATGCTCATATCTTGACTAGCAGTTAGAAAAGGTTATCTAGAAAAATGAGTGAAGGTTCAAAGAGAACAAAGGGTGGCACAGATTTTTTTCCAATCAAATAATGTGTATTTCTAATCTTCATCTTCTAATAG
>CAYFQQ010000254.1:0-6286 GCA_964345265.1 uncultured Coxiellaceae bacterium | reverse complement strand
CACTTAAAAATTTCTTAATACACTTCACATTGTGTTGATAAGTTGATTCATCGATATATTTTGTACACGGTGCACTACAGCATTTAATCTGGTACTGAACACATGGTCTGCTTCGACTGCGAAAGAAAACGTCACTACATTGACGTAACATAAAAGCTTTCTGCAGTATATGTAAAGTTTCACGTGCTGCAGTAGCATTTGGATAAGGACCATAATAATCACCAGGAATTTTACTAGCACCACGATGTAACATTAAACGCGGAAACAAATGTCTAGATACTAATAAATATGGATATGATTTATCATCTCTAAACAATATGTTATACTTGGGTTTTAATCTTTTAATTAAAGTATTTTCTAAGAGTAACGCCTCATTTTCAGTGGTGGTGATGATAATTTTAAAATCGGTGACCTGATGCATTAAAATACGTATTTTTAAGTCATCGATGCTATGCTGAAAATAATTAGATATGCGTTTTTTCAAATTCTTGGCTTTGCCAACATACAAAACTTCTCCATTTTTACCAAGCATTTGATAAATGCCAGGATCGGAGGGCAAACTTTTTAAAAAAGCTTCTCTATTCTCTATCGACATTAACTCTCAATCAAACCGTATTGCAAAGCTAAACGAACTAATTCCACGTCACCTTTAATTTTTAGTTTACTAAATATACGATATCTATAACTATTAACGGTTTTGGGACTTAAATTCAACTTTTCAGCTATATCTTTTACTTTGTACCCTTTAACAATCATCATCGCTATTTGAAGTTCTCTATTAGACAAATTGTCAAAGGATGTCTTTTCAACATCTTTCACATTCTTCAAAATCAGTTGTTGAGCAACTCTTGGATTTACATACCTTTGACCTGCGTGTATAGTGCGAATAGCTTGTATCATCTCATCTACACTTGCATCTTTAGTTAAATAGCCAGCTGCTCCTATTTGCAACAATCGTGTAGGATGCATATCATCGGAACACACAGTAATTATCAATACCTTAGTATCAGGACTATATTGTAATATCTTCCGTGTTGCTTCTAACCCTCCTACACCAGGCATTCTAATATCCATTAACACTATTTCAGGAGATAATTCGCGCACCAACTTTAGTCCGTCTTCACCATTATTTGCTTCACCAACAACCTTTATGCCAGGAACATCAGATAACATATAGCGAATTCCAGCACGAATTAGATCGTGATCATCGATTATTACAACATTTATCATAATTTTATCTCCACCTGGATGGCGGAGAGGCAGGGATTCGAACCCCGGGAGGGTTGCCCCTCAACGGTTTTCAAGACCGCCGCTTTAAACCACTCAGCCACCTCTCCACATATACATAATTATAGATAACTTTTCACAAAAAGTAATTGTTATGCTATTATACTCACATATATACTCACATATTTACCTGAACAACTTTGGAGAACATGACCAATGCAAATACAAAACTACACAATTACTCAAAGCCAAGAATCTATCTTGGCAACTAATAAGGTATTAAGAAATACCTATCTGTTACTCAGTTTAACTCTATTATTCAGCGCAGCAGTAACTGCTTTCGGAATGATCACTGATGCTCACTATCCAGGCTTGGTTTTAACTATAGTAGGCATGTTTGGACTGCTTTTCTTAACTCAAGCATTGCGTAATAGTGTATGGGGTATTGTTTCCACATTTGCCTTTACTGGTTTTATGGGTTATATCCTCGCCCCAACTCTAAATTTTTATATACATAACTTTACTAATGGTGGTGAACTCATATTGACTGCTGTTGGAGGAACCGGATTAATTTTCTTTACACTATCAGCTTATACACTGATTACCCGTAAAGATTTCAGTTACTTAGGTGGTTTCTTATTTGTTGCAATTATGGTAGCCTTTCTCGCTTCTATAGCAGGATTATTTTTCAATATTCCGATATTTCAAATATTAATCTCAGGCGCTTTTATGTTAATTTGCTCTGGTTTAATTATGTTCTATACGAGCGCAATTATTCATGGTGGTGAACGTAATTACATAATAGCAACAATATCTCTATATGTGGCGTTATTGAACATTTTTGTAAGTTTGCTTAATATATTAGGAGCATTTGCCGGAAATAGAAATTAAAAATGTGGAAAAGATTTCTTTTATTTTTACCAATATTTTTTATATTTAGCACAGCAAAGGGAGCTATGTATCATGTTCCTAGTTTAGGGAATGATATTATAGGTCACAATGAAATCATTCATATCAAAGCTAAAGACACAATCGATAAGTTGGCTCAACAATATGAAGTCAGTTACCATGAGCTCTTAGAAGCTAATCCAGGAATTAATCCCAAAAAACTAAGTGTAGGCACACCATTGCTAATACCATTACGATTTATTTTACCAAAATATCGCAAAGGAATAATCATCAATATTCCAGAATTGCGACTTTATTATTTCACCCCCGACGCTAAATACGTTTTTACTACTCCAGTAGGTTTGGGACGCTCTAGTTGGCGCACCCCAACAATGACAACTGAAGTAATTAAAAAAAAAATGCATCCAACGTGGCATGTTCCAAAATCAATTATTGAATACGCAGCTGAAAATGGACACCAAATTCCTGAAGAAATTCCTCCTGGCGCTCCTGATAATCCCTTGGGCAAGTATGCTCTTTATTTAGGAGGCGAAGGTTATTTAATTCACGGAAATAACGATCAAAACAGTGTAGGAAAATATTTTAGTTCCGGTTGTATACGCTTATATAACAACGCGATTGAAACTCTATATCCAATGGTTACTGTTGGCACTATAGTATATATTATTCATCAAGTTAATAAAGTAGGCTGGCTAGATGGGAAATTATACTTAGAATCACATTTACCAGTTAGTAGCAATGCATCAAATCAAGATACCCAAGCACAAATTCAAAAAGTAATCGAACAGCATTCAGCAAACGTTGACTGGCATCGCGTAAATTTAGTTACCAAAGAAAAACTTGGAATACCTGAACTAGTTAGTAAGGACTAACACTATGAAAAAAATATTAGCAAGTTTATTTGTTACTGTTTTATTAGTATATTCAAAAGTCGGTCTCTCGCAGATGTGGGCTTCGAATATCGATCTTAATGTGAACAAGGATATAAATACTTTCGTTGCTGAAACCAAAGAATTACGTGCCCAAGTTTTACGGCTCGCATTCAAAGCTTACAATTGTGCTCTGCGAAAAGGTATAAAAGACGATAAACGAATTCTTACCATTATCGATTATTCTTTACCTTCTGGTATAAAACGCTTATGGGTACTCGATCTAAAACATAAAACAGTTTTATTCAATACCCTGGTTGCACACGGGATAATGACAGGTAATAAAGGGGGTGAAGCGATACATTTTTCTGATCAGCCTCACAGTCTGGAATCTAGTATAGGATTATTTGTTACTGAAGGAACCTACCGTGGCCATGATGGTTATTCTCTAAAAATCAAAGGATTAGAAAAGGGCTTTAATGATAAAGCGGAGCAACGCCATATTATTATACATGGTGCTTGGTATGTAAGCGGAAATATTGTTAAAAGATATGGCAGAATTGGCCGTAGTTGGGGATGTCCAGCACTTGATGAACAAGTCGCAAAACCAATAATAGACACAATTAAAGATGGTACGATACTTTTTGCCTACTTTCCGAACCACAAATGGTTGGCAAAATCTACTTTTCTACATTGCTAAGATTAAAAAAGTGGTCGCGATAATAGCAAAGTTCGGCGATAGAATCACGGATATCTTCTAAAGCAATATGCTTAGATTTCTTCTTAAATCCTTTCATAATATCAGGCCGCCATCGTTTAGCTAAAATTTTAATAGTACTAACATCTAAATTGCGATAGTGAAAATATTGCTCTAGTTTTGGCATCCACTTAGATAAGAACTTGCGGTCTTGATAGATAGTATTACCACACATCGGCGATTTACCACATGGAACATACTGCATCAGAAACTCCAAGGTTTCAATTTGTGCCTGTTCTTCAGTTACTTTACTCTGCTTAACTCGCTCAATTAACCCCGATTTGCCGTGGTGTTTAGTATTCCATTCATCCATTGCATTTAATATTGCATCTGGTTGATTAATAGCTAAAACTGGACCTTCTGCTAAAATTTCAAGATTATTATCTGTAACCACAGTTGCGAGCTCTATAATACAGTCCTGCTCGGGGTTCAAACCGGTCATTTCAAGATCAATCCAAATAAAATTCTTCGAACTAGGTTTCATGTTTCATTTGCTATTTAAATTAGAAATCATACAATAGATAACATGATAACAATAATTATTTTTGTCGTCATTGCTTATTTATGTGGATCTTTATCTAGTGCAATTATCGTATGTAAACTTCTAAGTTTACCCGATCCACGTACCGAAGGCTCTGGTAATCCTGGAACTGCAAATGTATTGCGCATTGCTGGCAAAAAGGCCGCAGCATTAGTTTTACTCGGTGACGCTCTAAAAGGATTTATCCCAGTTGTTGCGGCTCGTATCTTTAACGTCGACGGCCTCGCATTAGGTTTAGTAGCCCTAGCCGCAGTTATCGGACACGTTTATCCGATATTCTTCAGATTTAAAGGCGGTAAAGGAGTTGCTACATTTCTTGGCACTACATTTGCTTTATCACCCGTTGTTGGTATCGCCTTCATTCTAACTTGGTTAATAGTGGCACTTTTAACTCACTATGCATCCATTGCCTCCTTAGCAAGTTCTATATTGTCTATCATTTACATACTTATTTTCAGCAAATTTTCTTATTTGCTTCCAATATTTGCCATCATCGCTTTAATAATTTGGAAACACTGGAGTAATATTCAGAGACTCCTTGCAGGCACAGAAACTAAAATAAGCTTCAAAACAAAGGATTAGTTGGAAAAATCTTTTAAATGCCCATATCAGCAAAGAACTGTGGAAAATATCTTTCTGAGCAATCATCAAAAACACCGTTTACACTCATGTTATAGAATAACATATCTTCTCCATAATTATCGGTGTCTTCATACTCAGTCTCAAAATCCATAGTGCTTTCATCCTGATCGTCTATTACTTCCATCACTTTAGCTTCACACACATCCTGATTTGAATGATCTAATTCAGATATAATTTCTTCCATCTTATCCTCCTTGATTCTAAGTCAATAACTAATTTGCCATAAGCTTTATGGCTCTCATCTATTTAAAATAATAATCCGCCTTTTTTGCTATCCTTTAGGCTTTGAAGGCAGGACATCCATTTCCCCAATCGAATTTTTGATTGAAGTGAATTATAATTTTAACGAATCATTTCCATATGTCAAGTCTTTTTGCAAAAAAATTTGTTAACCCTTTGATAACTTTCTCTTTCCGTCAGATTTTGGCATACGCAGTAAAGCTATTTTTAAAGCCTCATCAATCCATTTTACTGGCAGAATATTAAGGTCACGAGTAATATTTTTAGGTAACTCTTTGATGTCCTTTCTATTCTCTTCAGGAATAATTACTGTCTTAATTCCGCCACGTAATGCAGCTAATAATTTTTCCTTTAAACCACCAATTGGCAGTATTTCTCCACGTAATGTTATTTCTCCAGTCATAGCAATAGTGGCGTGTACTGGAATTTTAGTAAGTGCTGATACCAACGCGGTACACATTCCGATACCGGCACTTGGACCATCCTTGGGTATTGCACCTTCTGGAACATGGACATGAATATCATGCTTAGCAAAAAAGTTATTAGCGATCCCTAATTTACTACTACGATGACGAACCACAGTAATAGCAGCCTGTATCGATTCCAACATTACATCACCCAAAGAACCGGTATATATAGAATTCCCTTTACCAGGCATAGTAGCCACTTCAATAGTCAATAAATCACCGCCAGCTTCAGTATAAGCTAAGCCAGTTACTTGACCAATTTGATTATGCTGCTCTGCGATACCAAAATAAAATTGTCGAACCCCTAAATATTTTTCCAAACCACGCTGAGTAATTAAGGTTTTTTTATTGCTTTTTTTCAACAGAATTTCTTTAACTACCTTACGACAAATCTTTGAGATAGCCCGTTCTAAGTTACGTACACCAGCTTCTCGAGTATAATAACGAATGACATCTAACACAGCCTTTTCACTGAAAGAAATTTCTTCAGTTTTTAAACCGTTTTCCTTGATCTGTTTTGGAATTAAATAGTTAACAGCGATATTGAGTTTTTCATCTTCAGTGTAGCCTTCCAATCTCAATGTTTCCATACGATCTAGCAATGGCAGAGGAATATCTAAAGAATTAGCTGTAG